>DATKUS010000121.1:0-6889 GCA_035530535.1 Bacteroidales bacterium | reverse complement strand
GGGGTGCCCTCCATTGCCGGGCATCTTGGAATGGTCAATTACGGTTCGGTGATGGATGGCGGCATAACGCCAGGAAAAGTGTTTCTTGCTTTCAGTATCAGCTTTTTCCTGAATGTCTTTTATGCTCCTGTGCTTATGGTGACCCACAGGATATCTGACCTGCATATCGCGGCTACCGGAGGTACCGTGGCAGGTTTTTTTACAAGGCCTGATATAGCAAAGCTCTTCGGGGAGATAGACTGGAAAACGATGTGGGGTTTTGTACTCAAAAAGACCATCCCGGTTTTCTGGATACCGGCACAGACTGTGACATTTCTCCTTCCTGCCGAGTTTCAGATCCTTTTTGCAGCCATCCTGAGCACTGTTCTCGGAGTCATTCTAGCCTTTGCAGCCACCGGCAAAAAGTAACCCCCTCAGGGGCCGCAACAGACGATTCGGCAAAGGTGACAAAAAGCAGTTTTCGCTCTCTTTAATATATGTAAATTGCCGACCAAAATGAGGGCCAAAAATTGAAAATTTATGAATTATACCCCCATTAAATATGAAACAGTAAGAAAGGCTATTTCCGAAAGCGGGATCACTAATTTGGGTCGTTCCAGTATAAGGGAGATAGTCAAGCTTGTCAATATAATTGAGAAGGAAACCGGCGTTGGGTTCATCAGGATGGAGATGGGTGTTCCCGGGTTGCCGCCCGCATCAGTGGGTATTGAGGCTGAGATTGAGGCCCTGCGAAAGGGTGTGGCTTCAATTTACCCTGACATTGAAGGGTTGCCACAACTGAAGACCGAAGCCGCCAGATTTGTAAAGCTTTTTCTGGACCTTGATATTGCTCCTGCAAGCTGCGTGCCCACGGCAGGTTCAATGATGGGAGGGATGGCCAGTTTTATGGTGGCCAACCGTAATGACCGCACCAAGGAGGGCACCCTTTTCATTGATCCCGGATTCCCGGTACAGAAGACCCAGACAAGGATCCTGGGTCAGGACTATCAGTCGTTTGACGTTTATAAATATCGCGGAACAAAACTGGCGGATAAGCTGGAGTCCATGCTGAAAAGCGGCAAGGTATCAACCATCCTGTACTCAAATCCGAATAATCCTTCATGGATATGTTTTACCGATGATGAACTCAGGACCATCGGCACCCTGGCAATGAAGTATGATGCCATAGTGATAGAAGACCTTGCATATTTCGGAATGGATTTCCGTCATGACTATTCAGTGCCCGGAGTGGCACCTTACCAGCCTTCAGTGGCGAAATACTGTGATAATTATATCTTGCTCATCTCCAGTTCCAAGGCTTTCAGCTATGCCGGTCAGAGGGCGGGACTGATGGTAATGTCAGACCACCTTTATAACCATCGTTACCCTGATCTCCTCAGGTATTATTCATCGGATCTTTTCGGGCGGGCGATGATTTACGGAGCTCTCTATGCTCTCTCATCAGGGGTTACTCACTCAGTCCAATATGGATTTGCAGCAATACTTAAGGCTGTTAACGACGGCAGGTATAATTTTGTTGAAGAAACAAAGGAGTACGGCCGCAAGGCTGCTATCATGAAGAATCTATTCATAAAGTACGGTTTTTCAATAGTGTACGACAGGGATATTGAGAAGCAGCTTGCTGACGGATTCTATTTTACGATCTCTTACCCGGGCTACAGCGGTGCTGCACTTCTTGAACAGCTTCTGTGCTATGGTATTGCAGCAATATCGCTGGAGATTACGGGAAGTGAGCGTCTGGAAGGCCTCAGGGCATGTGTGTCACAGGTGAGGCATGACCAGATGCCGGCACTTGAAGAAAGACTAAGAATTTTCAGGGAAAACAATCCCATTAAATAGTATATTTAAAACATCATTTCAAATTTAAACACTAAGATATGGCTAAGATAAGAGGCGCTGTGGTTGTCGATACTGAGAGATGCAAGGGCTGTGAAGTATGCGTTGTCACATGTCCTACTCAGGTTCTGGCACTGGCCAGTGAGGTCAACGGGAAAGGATATCACTTTTCTTATGCGGCTGTCCCTGATGCTTGCATAGGATGCTCAAACTGTGCCGTGGTTTGTCCTGATGGCGTAATAACCGTCTATAAGGTCAAAGTCGGTTAACTGAGAACAAAATAAGACATTATATATGGAAAAGGAACTGAGACTTATGAAAGGCAACGAGGCTATCGCCGAAGCAGCGATACGCATGGGGGCCGACGGTTATTTCGGGTATCCCATCACTCCGCAGAGCGAGATACTTGAATATTTAATGGAGGCCAATCCCCAGAAAACAACAGGGATGGTAGTGTTGCAGGCGGAGAGCGAAGTGGCTGCCATAAATATGGTTTATGGAGGCGCTGCATGCGGCAAGAAGGTTATGACCTCATCATCATCACCCGGGATAAGCCTTAAACAGGAGGGTCTGACATACATTGCAGGAGCTGAACTGCCATGCCTGGTGGTGAATGTCGTTCGCGGTGGCCCGGGCCTCGGAACCATTCAACCGGCACAGAGCGACTATTTTCAGGCAGTCAAGGGTGGAGGTCACGGCGACTACCACCTTATAGTACTGGCACCTGCTTCCGTGCAGGAGATGGCCGACTTTGTGGAGCTGGGATTTGACCTGGCTTTCAAATACCGCAACCCTGTCATGATCCTCTCTGACGGTGCGATAGGCCAGATGATGGAGAAAGTATACCTGAATCCACAGAAAAAACGCTCGGAAGAAATACTGCCCTGGGCTACCACGGGAAAACCTGCAACAAGGGAACGTAACATAATTACCTCGCTTGACCTTGATTCTGCACGCCAGGAACAGTTCAACCTTAAACTGGTGGCAAAATACAAACTGGTGGAAGAAAACGAAGTGCGGTTCGAGGAGTTCCAGACTGAGGATGCCGACTATCTTCTTGTTGCTTACGGTACTAGTGCGAGGATCTCGCAGAAAGCAATCCAACTCGCCAGGGCCGAGGGAATAAAGGTAGGCCTGCTGCGCCCTATAACCCTGTTCCCCTTCCCTAAAAAGAGGCTTTTTGAGCTTGCCTCACGCGTAAAGGGAATGCTTGCCGTGGAAATGAGCGCCGGTCAGATGGTTGAAGATGTTCAGCTTTCAGTGAACGGCAAAACACGCGTCAGCCATTATGGCAGAATGGGCGGTATGATACATACCCCCGAAGAGGTAGTGGAGAACCTTAAGAAATTCATTAAAGGATAAAAGATCATGGGAGAACTAACTTTTCAAGATATAATCAAGCCTGAGAACCTTGCATATAAGAAGTCGAAGGTGATGACTGACAATGTGATGCACTACTGCCCCGGTTGCGGGCACGGAACGGTCCACAATGTTCTGGCAGAGGTGATAGAGGAAGAAGGTCTGCAGAGCCAGACGATTGGTGTGACACCCGTGGGATGCTCGGTGCTGATGTACAACTATCTTGATGTCGACTTTCAGGAGGCTGCCCATGGCAGGGCTCCCGCACTGGGAACAGCAATTAAAAGACTGATGCCTGAAAAGTTTGTATTCACCTACCAGGGTGACGGCGACCTGGCTGCCATAGGCACTGCAGAGACAATACACACATGCAACAGGGGAGAGAATATTCTGATGATCTTCATCAATAACGGTATTTACGGTATGACGGGAGGCCAGATGGCCCCGACAACCCTCATAGGGATGAAGTCATCCACCTCACCTTACGGACGTGATAAAGCTATGATGGGTTCACCGATAAAAATGACTGAGATAGTTGCAACGCTCCCCGGAACATATTATGTGACACGCCAGAGCGTAAATACTGCAGCAGGAGTGCGGAAACTTAAAAAAGCTCTCAAGAAATCCGTGGAATACCAGCGACAGAACAAAGGCACATGCTTTATCGAGGTTGTTTCCAATTGCCCATCAGGATGGAAAATGACTCCTGTGGAATCGAATATATGGATGGAGGAAAATATGATCCCGTTCTATCCGCTCGGAGACATCAAAGTCCCCGCAGAATAAACCTGAATCCATCACATTTAAATTTAAAGATCATGACAGAAGAGATAGTTATTGCAGGTTTTGGCGGACAGGGAGTGTTGTCTATGGGCAAGATCATGGCCTATTCGGCAATGATGCAGGATATGGAGGTAAGCTGGATGCCGTCATACGGTCCTGAGATGCGCGGCGGAACGGCCAACGTCAATGTGATACTCAGTGATGAACGCATAAGCTCACCCATTCTCCGGAGCTTCGATACAGCGATCATTCTCAACCAGCAGAGCATGGATAAATTTGAGGAGTCCGTAAAACCGGGAGGAATACTCATCTATGACGGGAATGGCATCACCCGTCATCCCCAAAGGAAAGACATTACCATTTACAGGATTGACGCTGCGGAAGAAGCTTCACTCATGAAGATGCAGAAAGTGTTCAATATGATTGTCCTTGGTGGTTTTATGAAGATAAAACCGATACTCAGGACCGAGTATGTGATAAAAGGACTTAAAAAGTCGCTTCCTGAAAGATATCACAGCATGATACCGATGAATGAAGAGGCCATAAAACGTGGCATGGAGATAATCAGGAAGGTCAGTTAAGAAGAAGTGACCACCCCGTCCCGATTTCATCGGGACACCCCTTGTTAAGGAGGGGAAACAATTGATTTTCAATATTTTAATTTTCTCCTCCTCAATGAGGAGGAGTACTCCCGCGGAGCGGGAGGGAGGTGGTGTATTTATCCTCCCGGATATCTATCTGTAAAAATTCATTTCAGTAATATATTTCCATGCCGGGGCAGGAACATACCACGAGAGATCTTTTCCCTCCCTGATTGCGTTTCTGATGAAGGTGCCTGAAATCTCCATCAGCGGCGCCTTAACCTCCGTCACCGATGCCATGGCAAGGATCTCATCCAGCCTCTTGCTCCTTTTTTTTCCGGGGTTCAGTCTGGGGAAGATGATCAGAGGGTGCCTCTTTACAAGTTCCTCCGCATTCTTCCATTTATGCAATGTGTTAAGGTTGTCTTCACCCATTATCAGAGAAAAGCCTCGTCCCGGATACTTCTCTGAAAGATATGCCAGAGTATCAATTGTATATGATGGCTGGGGAAGGCTGAATTCAATATCTGATGCCCTGAAGCGCATGTCATTGCCGATGGCCAGTTCAACAAGGTAAAAACGGTCACGGCCATCGAGAAGTGTATCTTTTGACTTAAGAGGATTATGAGGACTGACGACAAACCATATTTCCCTGAGGTCAGTGTACTCGGCAATATAGTTGGCTATAGCCATGTGCCCTATATGAATCGGATTGAAAGATCCGAAAAACAATCCTGTCTCCATTTTTACTCTTTCAGGAAATCGGTAACTACCTTTTCTATCTTGGAACAAGCTTTTTCAAGGTCATCATTTATTATTACCCTGTCAAATCTGTCAGCAAGCTTTATCTCTGTGGATGCTTTCTCAACTCTCATCCTTATCTTTTCAGGGGTATCAGTGCCACGTCCCTGGAGTCTTTTACCCAGTTCCTCCACTGAAGGTGGCATAATAAAAATAGAGAGTGCATCGTTCCCAAATATCTTCTTCAGGTTAATTCCGCCCCTGACGTCAACATCAAAAAGTACTGCCCGGCCGGCTTTATGGATCCTGTTAATCTCACTCTTCAGCGTGCCGTAAAAATGATCACTGTAAACCTCTTCCCACTCCACAAAATCACCGGCCTTAATTTTTTTTCTGAACTCATCAGCGGAAATAAAATAATACTCCCTGCCATCCTTTTCTGACCCTCTCGGTTTTCTGCTGGTTGCCGATACGGAAAAAGAAAGAGGAAGTCCCTTTGAAAGCAGATGGTTAACCATGGTGGATTTACCTGCACCGGAAGGGGCTGAGATAATGAGAAGTTTATTGCTTATGCAGGGCTTCATGGACGAAACTATAAAACATTAAGGGACTGTTCCTTTATCCGTTCCAGCTCATCCTTCATCATGACAACCAGTTTCTGCATTGAGGCATCATTGGCTTTCGAGCCTATGGTATTTATCTCCCGTCCCATCTCCTGGGAGATAAAGCTGAGCATCTTACCATTTGATTCTGTCCCCTTCATTGTTTCCAGGAAATAGTCGCAGTGCTTCCGTAGCCTTACCTTTTCCTCATTTATGTCAAGCTTTTCAAGGTAGAATATGAGTTCCTGCTCGAACCTGTTCATGTCAACATTCTCACTTCCCACAGCATCCTTGAGAGAGGCAATGAGCTTCTCACGCATCCGTGAAATACGGTCCCCCTCAACATCTGTGAGACTATCTAATAAGCCGAGGATCTTATTTACCGACTTGAAAAGGTCAGCCTCCAGGGATTTGCCTTCTTCCAGCCTGTAAGCGTCAGTCAATGACAGGGCTTCATCAATAAGTTGTGAAACACTCTTCCATTCCTCTTCGGTAAGTTCTGCTTTTTCAGCCTTAAGTGTCTCTGGCAGCCGCATTACAATGGCCAGGAGATCAGTTTTACGGTCAGCCCCAAGCTCATTGGCCAGTTCACGGAGCTGGTTGTAATAATTCCTGACATTGTTTTTATTGATAACCGGAATGACCTCATTCTCCATAGTGTCAAAGTTGATGTAGAGGTCAATCTTTCCTCTTTCGAGCCTCCGGCAGACCATGTTCCTTATCTCAATCTCCTTCTCCTTGTAGATCCATGGCAGTTTAGCACTGACATCAGCCTGTTTGCTGTTCAGCGACTTCACCTCAACAGTGATCTTTTTATGGGGTATCTCGAGCATGGCTTTGCCATAGCCTGTCATTGATCTTATCATCTGGGTCTTGTTTTTCTATTTCAAAGATATGCTTTTTGAGGTTAAGTGAGGAGGTCAAGTTCAACGGTAAAGTGTCTCATTATGGGGGCTTCAAACCTGATTGCAAGACCTCTTCTGATGC
>DATKUS010000120.1:0-23601 GCA_035530535.1 Bacteroidales bacterium | reverse complement strand
AGACCTTCGGTGAGCATCATAAGAAGGAGACGGGGATTCTTGATTTCCTGAAGCATCTTCCCGATGCCATCATCAAAAAGACACCTTTCAGCTTTATGACTGTCTCAGAGGTGGCGGACAGCTATCAGCCGGTCTCAGTGCTTCATGTCCCGTCACCTATTTCATGGGCCGATGAAGAGAGGGACCTCACCGCCTGGATGGGTAATGAATTGCAGACAGCTGCCATAAGCAAGCTTTTCAGCCTTTCTGACAGAGTGATGCGCTGCGGGTCAGACCAGATGATGCGCGACTGGAAGTATCTCGAGTCAAGTGATCATTTTTACTATATGTCAACAAAATTCTTTTCAGACGGCGCTGTACATGCCTATTTTAACCCGTATGAAAATCCTTACCAGGCATTCATGAATTATATGAATGTTCTCAGCGATTTTGAGTTGAAGCTTAATGCTATATGTCCCGTCAATGACCATGAGGAGATGGTCAACAGTCTGGCTTCAACAATTGAGAACGATAAAGTGTTGATCAGGGAGCTTGAGGATAAATTATCAAAGCTCCAGAAAAAGGCCGGGATACTTAAAAAACCTGCGGCGGTGAAGGCATTGAAAGTACCCGCAAAGGTACCTGTAAAAAAGAAGGTTCCTGAGAAGAAGAAGCCTGCAGTGCGGAAAACCGTTGTCAAAACAACGGCAAAGAAAAAATAAAAAGAAAGAGTAGATTTGTGCCAGTATTACCGGCAGGGATAGCCATGCCCATTGCCGTAAAGAATTTATAATCAAAAACTAACGATGAAAGCAGATTTTTTGTTCGAGACAAGCTGGGAGGTTTGTAACAAGGTGGGAGGCATTCATACCGTCATTTCAACCAAGGCATTGAATGTAAAGAATGAGTTTGGCGACAATTATGTGCTTATTGGCCCGGATGTATGGCGTGACGAAAAGACAAACCCTGAGTTTACGCCTGATGACACTATGTTTCTTCAGTGGAAGACATCGGCTGCCCAGGAAGGTCTTAAGATACGAACAGGACGTTGGAATATTGAGGGAGAACCTCGCGTGATCCTTATTGACTTCACCCCCTATTTCGGTCAGCAGGATGATATTTTTTCCCGTTTCTGGGAGACATACAAGCTTGACAGCATATCCGGTCAGTGGGATTATGTTGAGCCTGCCCTGTTCGGCTATGCTGCCGGAAAGGTAATAGAAAGCTTCACTGCTTTTCACCGTGAATATCCAAGGGTTGTGGCTCAGTTCCATGAATGGATGACAGGCACCGGAGTTCTTCATCTTAAAAAGTATGCTCCCTGGATAGCGACATCATTCACCACTCATGCCACTGTGCTTGGCCGAAGCATTGCAGGTAACCGCAGGAAGCTCTACAGCAAACTGTCAGGATACAATCCCGCACAGACAGCTCACGAATTCAATGTGGTCTCAAAACAGTCTCTGGAGAAGCTGTCTGCCAATGAGGCAGATGTCTTCACAACCGTCAGTACAATAACCGGGCGTGAGTGTTTAACCTTTCTGGGAAAGGAGCCTGATGTAGTTACCCCGAATGGTTTTGAGGATTCTTTTGTGCCTGCGGAGGCAGGCTTTGAACAGTGCCGCAAGGATGCCCGTAAAAAGCTTATTAAGGTTGCGGGCGCTGTACTTGGATACCCGGTGGCTCCTGACACGATTCTTGTGTCAACAAGCGGCAGGTATGAATTCAGGAATAAGGGGATAGATCTCTTTATTAATGCCCTGGGTGAGATCAACAGGCAGCCGGGCAGTCAGCGTCAGTGTGTGGCTTTCATCCTTGTTCCGGCGTATCACAAGGGTCCGAGGCAGGACCTTATAACCGCATTAAATGAAGGCAAGGCCATCGAGGGAGGAGACAGGTATCTTACACACGGACTGCATTACATGAATGAAGATCCCGTTATAAACCTGATAGCAAAGGAGAAATTACAGAATAGTGAGGCAGACAGGGTAAAGATCATATTTGTGCCATCATATCTTAACGGTGACGACGGTATTTTTAACATGTCATATTACGAGTTGCTTATCGGATTTGACCTTACTTTGTATCCTTCATATTATGAGCCGTGGGGATATACTCCCCTTGAAAGCCTCATGTTCCGTGTCCCTACTGTTACTACCACCCTTTCCGGTTTTGGCATGTGGGTAAACACCTATTATAAAGAGCCCGGTAACGGTTGTCTTGTTGTTGACCGTACTGATGACAATGAACCTGAAGTGATTGGCAAAATGGCGGGTTTCCTGGGCCGGTTCATGGCGATGACCGAAGAAGAAGTGGTTAAGGCCAGGGATGATGCATGGGCAGTGTCTCGCATTGCTAAATGGAACACACTCTTTCATTTTTACACTGATGCTTACAGCCTGGCGCTGGAGAAAAGCGAAGAGCGCCGCGAACAGCCGAGAGAATATGTCCGCATTCTGGAGTCTACCGATCTGAAGGTCAGCAAAATTCACCAGATGCCAATATGGACTGATATCTATGTGCAGTCTGAACTTCCTGAACGTATCAGCTACTTCAAGGATCTGGCATGTAACATGTGGTGGTCATGGACCAGTGAGGCAGAGCTGCTGTTCAGGCGGATGGACCCTACTCTCTGGGAGGAAGTAGGGCACAATCCCAGAAAACTTATTGAATCCATTGATTACAAGCGTCTTGTCGTTCTTTCAGAAGATGAAGTATTTCTTTATGATGCTGACAGAATATATAAGGAATTTACAGAATATCTCAACAGGCCCGATGACAGTGAACTCCCTTCAGTAGCTTACTTCAGTATGGAGTTTGGAATACATCCGTGCCTGAAGATATATTCGGGCGGCCTGGGTGTTCTTGCAGGCGACTATCTGAAAGAGGCAAGTGATTCAAATGTGAATATCACAGGGATCGGATTGCTTTACCGTTACGGGTATTTCAAACAAAAGCTCGGGCCCCGCGGTGAGCAGCAGGCAATTTATGAAGCCGAGGATTTCTCGCGACTGCCTGTCTGTCCGGTGAAGGACAGCCAGAACAATCATCTGACAGTCTCACTTGTTTGGCCGGGACGAACGGTGAAGGTGCGCGTGTGGCTTGCCTCAGTAGGTAAAGTGAAACTATATCTCCTTGATACTGACCTTGAGGAAAACAGCCAGGAGGACAGAACTGTCACTCACTATCTTTATGGAGGCGACCAGGAGAACAGGCTAAAGCAGGAGCTGGTCCTGGGCATAGGCGGAATAAGAGCCCTGGCGGCACTGGGCATAAGACCTGATGTCTACCACAGTAACGAAGGACATTCGGCCTTCATAGGGTTTGAACGTATGCGTCATCTTATAGAAGATGAACATCTGACCTTTGCGGACGCCAAAGAGGTTGTCAGGGCGTCAACCCTGTTTACCACGCATACTCCCGTGCCTGCCGGCCATGATGCCTTCGAGGAAGACATGCTCAGAAAATATATCTCCCATTATCAGAACAGGCTTAACGTATCATGGGATGAAATGATGGCACTGGGACGCTGTGAGGGCGATGCGGACCGGAAATTCAATATGAGCTTTCTTGCCACACGTCTGTCACAGGAAATGAACGGTGTCAGCGAGCTTCATGGTATTGTCTCCCGCGGACTCTTCTCGAAGCTCTGGCCCGGGTACCTGCGTGAAGAACTTTATATAGGACATGTCACCAATGGTGTCCATCATTCTACCTGGACGGCCCCGGAATGGGAACAGGTATATGAGAAACTGACGGAATCAAGGCATTTTGATCAGAATGACCACAGTAACTGGGAGAAGATATACCAGATGGATGATGCCAGGGTCTTTGAGATTAAGATGAAGCTTAAGAAGAGACTCTTCGATAACATACGTAAGAGGCTCCAGTCAGATTTGCTGGACCGGCATGTCAGTCCCCGTAAACTCATAAGCATCAGCAATCATCTTGATGAAAAGGCACTTACAATAGGTTTTGCAAGGAGGTTTGCCACATATAAAAGAGCAACGCTGTTGTTTCGCGACCTTGACAGGCTTTCTAAGATAGTTAACAATGCTGACCGTCCGCTGCAGTTTATATTTGCCGGCAAAGCCCATCCGAACGACGGTGGAGGTCAGGAGCTTATAAGAAGGATCAATGAGGTGTCACAGATGCCGCAGTTTGCAGGCAAGATCCTGTTTCTCGATAACTATGACATGGAGCTGGCCAAGTATCTTGTACGCGGTGTTGACATCTGGCTGAACACACCTACCAGGCCGCTGGAAGCTTCGGGCACCAGTGGCGAGAAGGCCGTCATGAATGGCACAATCCACTTCAGTGTCCTTGACGGATGGTGGGTGGAGGGATACCATGCCTTTGCCGGATGGGCCCTGCCAAAGAAACGCGTCTTTGCGGTGCAGGAACTTCAGGATGATGTTGATGCTGAGACAATCTACAACATGCTTGAGTATGAAATCATCCCCGCGTATTACTCAAGAGATGATGATGGCATACCAAGAGAGTGGACCAGTTATATCAAAAATACCATGGTCAAGGTGGCACCCGAGTTCACCACCAAAAGGATGCTTAATGACTATGTCGGTAAATATTATACAAGATTGCGCGACAGAAGCAGAAGGATCAATGCTGATAACTATGCTCTTGCACGGGAACTGGCAGTATGGAAGAGTGATATGGTACGGTCATGGGATGAGATAGAAGTGGTAAACTTCAAGGTACCTAATACAGGAGAGAATGTTTACAGGTCAGGTCATAACTATACAAACGAAATTATCCTTGACATCAAAAACATCCCCCAGGAAAACGTAGGTGTGGAGTTTGTCGTCACCCAGCTTAACAATCATGGTGAACACAATTTTGTTGTCCGCAAGGAGTTTGATCTTGTCAGCAGGAAGAAGAGCAGGGTCATTTACCATCTTGATTTTCTGCCTGAAAAGGCAGGTGCCTTCTTCTATGGAGTAAGGATCTATGCAAGACATAAAGAGCTGCCGCACAGACAGGATTTCTCTCTGCTGAGGTGGGTTGACTGAGTGAGTCGCCCTTATTGCTTATAACTGGTTGATCCCTTTTACCTGTTCGTACAAAAGCACTATTGCGGTGCGTGCCGGCAGGTAAAGCTTCAGGTGATGGGGAGCGGTGATAACATACTGTCCGTGATCGGGAACTGAAAAGTAGCTTTGGTTATTGTCTATCCTTCCCTGTCCTCCAAAAAGAGGATCATCACTGTTCAGGATTATCCTGTATTTTCCCTTTACCGGAATGCCGTAGCCTGTGAATGATGTCACAGGGTTAAAGTTCATAACAAAGAGAAGCTCTCCGCGGCGGTAAGCAATTACCTTATCGGCATTGTTTACGGTGACAGCCTCTGCGGGCTCTGTCCCCGGCAGACCGTGGAGGGTGCCGGTCTCAATCATGGCCCTGTCAAATTCATTCAGATGCCGGTAACGCAACAGTCCGTCGTCTGACAGGCTCCACTGTCTTCGTGCGTATTTATAGCTCCAGTTATTTCCCTCACGGGGGAAGTCTATCCATTCAGGATGGCCGAATTCATTGCCCATGAATGTGAGGTATCCGCCCCCGGCCGTTGAAAAGGTAAAGAGGCGTATCATCTTATGCAGGGCCATGGCACGGTCTATTACGAGGCTTGGCGTTATGATGCTCATAGAGGTGTACATCTCGGCATCTGCCAGTCTGAATATCAGTGTTTTATCTCCCACCAGCGCCTGGTCATGCGATTCACAGTATGATACAACCCGCTCTTCTGCCCGGTGTTGTGTCAACTCATGCAGAAGGTATCCGAGATCCCAGTTCTCATCGGGTATCTCTTTAACCATCTTTATCCATATATCAGGAACGCCCATGGCAAGACGGTAGTCAAAACCTGTTCCTCCCTTGGAAACAGAAGCCGCCACACCGGGCATCCCGCTCATCTCCTCTGCCACGGTGGTGGCGCCGGGACTGAACCTATGAATAAGCTTATTGGCAAGAGTCAGATAGACAATAGCATCACCGTCCTGGTTGCCGTTGAAGTACTGCTGGTATGAAACAAAGTCGGAACCCAGTCCGTGATCATAATAGAGCATGCTGGTTATTCCGTCAAACCGGAATCCGTCAAACCGGAACTCTTCAAGCCAGTATTTGCAGTTGGAGAGAAGGTAATGGGTAACCATGGGCTTGCCATAGTCAAAGCAGAGTGAGTCCCATGCCACATGGAGACGTCGCGGGCCGGCATGAAAATAGAGACCCGGGTCGCCGTCGAGCAGGCCCAGACCCTCAGAAATATTGGACACCGAGTGTGAATGCACCAGGTCCATAATCACCCTCAGCCCCATTGCATGGGCTGTGTCAATGAGTTCTTTCAGCTCATCGGGTGTGCCGAAGCGTGATGATGGGGCAAAGAAGCTGGAGACATGGTATCCGAACGATCCGTAATAAGGATGTTCCTGTACTGCCATCAGCTGCACGGTGTTATATCCCAGTCGTTTTATACGGGGGAGCACATCACGGGTAAATTCGCGGTAGCTGCCTGTGCGTTCCTCTTCGGTAGCCATACCCACATGGGCTTCATAGATCAGCAGCGAGGGCGGCGGCGGCGGCGCAGGATGGGTCATCACATATCCCTGTGCGGGATGCCATACCTGCGCGGAGAAGATCTTTGTAATATCATCCTGTATTGTACGGGTGGCATAGGCGGGTATGCGCTCGCCGCTGCCGCCTTTCCACTTCACCAGCATTTTGTAAAGGTCACCGTGGGCAAGTGAATCCTCCCCCAGCTCCAGTTGCCAGTCGCCATTACTGATCCGCTGCAAACGGTATCCGCTCTCTTCCTTCCAGCCTGAGAAGGTACCAATAAGCGTTATCGATGTGGCATTGGGAGCATGTTCCCTGAAAACCCAGCCACCTTCGGTGCGGTGTAGTCCATACCAGTGATGACCATTGGCAAAATCGGTAAGCTTCACCCCGCCGGTAATAACAGCCTCACGTTCATGGCAGTAGTCGAGCCGCGCTTCAATGATTCCCCTGAAAGGATCAAGCCATGGATCACTATGATAGAATTTCTTCTTCAATCTTAATAAACTCTTACCAAGGTACAAAAAGAAAGAGACATCCTTTATTTAACAGTGACAGCTTTTCTGACAGAGATAACTTTCCCCTGTGATGTGATGCCCTCAAGATCAATCAGGTACTCAGACGAAAAGTCAGAGGTCCAGAATTCAACGGTCATCTTCCCTGATGCATCAGTTTTTAATTCAGGACTCCAGAAAAGAGTATTTCTGAAATCAGGAATTCTCTGTTGTCTTTTTTCTTCCGTTGAATAATCCGGTGAGATGAATGACCAATCAGGGTCAAACATCTTTACACCTACCCTGACAGCGTTTTTCGGAAGGGGTATGTCACTATAGGTACCGGTCCTTGTTATTACATTTATAATCCCCGGAAAAATAAGATCTCCGATCCGGTAGTCACACAAGAGTACATCAATCTGTTCAACATGGGCAGGATTCAGATTGACTATTTTTGCAGCTTCATCAATGGGTACTCCGTCAATAAAGAGAGCAGGGTATCTTTTCAGCACGGGATCATAGATCATGTAGCTGTTTTCCTTTCGGTTTGTTCTTACCGAGACTTTCCGCACGAGTTCAAAAAAGACCTCCCGCATTGTAGGGAGGGCGATATAGTCATCCATCACAAGTTCCTGGTCAGGCTTCCCGTAAAATCGCGGCCTGTCCGTGCTTTTCAGCGACGGAACAATGATGCCGCCCCTGCCGGAGTTTTCATAAATCTTCTGAATCTGGAAATTTCCGGCAAGTGCGGCCGTTTCTTCCGGTATATATTCTCTGACAGTATCAGGGATAAATACGGAACGGGGATACTTTTCCGGGAACTTGTCTTCAATTTTTGCGGAATAAGATCCGGAAGTGTCAGAGGGCTGGAAAATAAGATCTTTCAGCTGGCTGTTATTCTCAATAAAAAAACTGAATCTGCCTGTGCTGTCAATTACCGAATACTGAAATTCCGGTTTTTTCCCGGGGCTGGTCATGAATGCCGTTGACCCCCTTTGAGGCAGCAGTCCTTTTTGATCAAAGAAGGAAACGCTGATATATTGTCCCTCTTTTTCGCTGAGATATTCAGGTGTCATCCACTGGCCTGACACAATTTCTTTCCAATCGATCCAGAGGCTTTCTGTTCCAAACAGCAGGATATCTTTTTTCTCAGAAGAAAGCGAGGGAAAAATCTCAGGCAGTATGCTGCCTGGTTCCGGCAGAATGTATTCTGTACCCGTCAAAAGAAACTCATCAGCGCCGCCGAAGGATCTTCCTTCGGGATGAAGTGACACAGAGAGACTCAGAACATTCAGATCATTTTGGGGATCGGGCTGCCCGTCATTAACAATCTCAATCGATACTTTTTCCCTTCTTCCGTAAACGGGACTGCAGTCTACATGTAGTCTGCCGTCTTTATCCAGAGGCTTGAAGATCAGTCGTTCGCTCAACAGATTACCTGAGGCATCGAACAGTACAAGGTCATTTATTCCCGGAACCAGGATTTCTCCCCTGAGGCTTATCAGGGTTTCCTCTCCGCTGACCGGGATACTGGCGGTATAACTGATTGTGCCCCGAGACCGTACAACCAGGTTCAGAGAGTAACCCGGGTTATCATTACTCTGCATGGAGATCACAAGTGAATCATTCCTGTTTCTCACCACCATGAGGGCTGAACCCGTTTCTGATACCGGAGGAAGAGCGAAAACTCCTCCGTGGTTATCTGCTTCGAAGTATAAATTTCTTTCTGCTTCCGGGATTAACCTGAGTGAACCGATACCGGTGCTGTCAATATCTACCCTGGCAATAATCTCTTCTGCGTCATTTTTTATCACTCCGCTGCATCCTGCCGGCATACCGTATTTATTCAGGACGGTAATCCCAAGCCTGCATGAAAGTCCTGCTATCAGCTTCCCTCCTTCAGGATAAAAACTGACCCTGAAAGGTTTTTCTTCAGATGTTTTCCCAAATACCCTGAAGTTTAAAAAGCGGTCATTGAAGGGATTGACAACGGTGATGTTCTTCATAAAGCACCCGTCAGGCATGAAGCTCTTCATCCGGTTAGTGAACGCGCGAAGGGTGTAAGAGCCATTTGTAAGGGTGTCAGGTAGTTCCAGCAGAGCGGCGCCTGTTCCTTTTTCAAGGACCGTTTTTGCCTGTGCTACAGGCCTGCTATAAGGATCAAGAATTTCAACATATGCCAATGAACTTCTGTCTGACAGGTTCCCTGATCCGCGGTCAAAGAGATATATCCTGAACCACACTGATTCGCCGGCTGTATAGCTGTCCCTGTCAGAATGAACATAGATATCTTCAAACGGTATGGCATTTACGTACTCAGAAAATCTGTCTCTGATGAAAACAATATTCGTCATTTTGTCCTGGCAGAAGATATCCGTTGCTGGCAGGATAAAAAGCGGGAGTATTAGCAGTATCTTATTTCTCCTTTTCATCAAACAGTGTGTGGTAAATTGTCTGAGCTTCAGGCTGATCCCAGTAGTCAGGTTTAATCCCCGAGCCCGAAAGAGTACAGTCAGCGCATTCCTTTTTAAAAGAAAGGATATAATAGAATACATCAGGCGGAACATCTGAATATTCCCTGAGAATGTACACATTTCTGTGAACATAGGGGTCGTAATCAATAACAGGGAGGGTGTCAAACGGGCAGTAAGCATAAAAGTCCGGGAAACGCATTCTCACATCCTCAATAAAAAGCCGCCTGGTTGCAACGGAAGAGACCCTGAAGTATCCGAGGACCTTATTTGAGGGATCATCAACACAAATAATGTTGCTGCTAACGGAGGAAGGAACAATATCATACAATCCCCCGACTTCCTCATTGGTTTTCCTGAGGTTATCCCAATAGATAAATTCTTTCTCGTTCAGAGAATATTGCTTAAGCAGGAGGCTGTACTTTCTCATGAGCCTGTCCGTCTCTGTGGAGATGAAATGGATTGGCTGTTTGCTGACACTGCTCTCCGAAAAAGCTGAGGTGCTTTTGATATTAATGTTATCTGATGCTGCCGATTTCCAGCACACCCTGTTTACAATTTTAAAATAATCCCAGGGGATCTTGAACTCCCATGTCTCTTCGAATTCCCATCTGAAAAACCTGCACCGGCCGGTAGGGTCACGGCTATCGGCATAAACCTGGTATCCCCTGGTAACCTGCCCGGGGTGGAAGAACTCGTTATCCTCGGGTCCGGCATATAATGAATCGACGGGGGGGACCGGCATCAGTTCCATGGCTTCTGATTCGTAGATGTGGGAATTCCCTTCGAGGTGCAGCACATATTTTCTGCCCGGCACTCCCTGAAACATTTCGGGATCAGAGATATATGTTCCACCACCGCCTTCCGTGAAAAAGTAGCGGTTGCCAGCATCATCCGTAACGGAAACAGTGAATCCGTTCACCGGGTTATACTGCTCCGATGAATTCAGGGGATAGGACCATGATACTGTGATCTTATATGCCTCTTTCTGATCAGTGATCATCCCTTCAACAACCAGGAACGGATTTTCTTCATTGAATTCAGGGACGAATTGATTAATGCAACCGCAGGTCATTGCAAGTGTCAGCAACAGTATGGTCAGTTTTTTATACATCATTTTCAAAAGTCGAAGCTGTAGGTAAGTGTTGGAATCGCCCTGGCAAAAACAGAGAGCCTGTATGCTTTTATTATATTGTTTTCAATTCTGAAATATTCTGAATAGACATTTTCCCTTCCCAGGACATTGAAGCATGAGAGGGTCCAGAAGGGGTTCATGAATTTCTCCGATTTCAGGTTGCCACTCCACCTGGCCGAGAGATCGAGCCGTGAATAATAGGGGATACGGTACTTGTTCCTGTCTGAATACTGCACCACCCACTGATCTGCAACGCGGTAGACTGCGACGGGATATGTCACAGGCCTTCCTGTGTTGTAGGTGTAATTGAATGAGAGATTCAGTCTCCTGGTTGCTGCATAGTTGAATGTTAATGCCAGGTCATGGGGCTTGTCATATGAGGCGGGGAACCACCTGCCTGAGTTTATGGCATCACTTTCAAATTCAGTACTGCTTCTTACAAGTATTCTTGAATATGTGTAATTAATATTCCAGGAGAACTTGCCTATGGCCTTTTTAAGCATCAGCTCAACTCCGAAGGCTCTGCCCGAGACATTTATTATGTCTTTCTCTATCGTCCCGTTCATGATCAGGTTCGTTCCTCCCTTGAAGTCAACCATGTTGCGGATTGGCTTGTAATATATTTCCGAAGACCACTCAAGGTTTTTCCACGGCAGATCAAGGTAATAACCCATTGAGAACTGGTCGGCTGTCTGAGGCTTGAGATAATAATCTGAAAGCTTCCAGGTGTCTGTAGGTGATATTGATGTTGTATTTGTCAGCAGATGCAGGTATTGCCTTGTCCGGTTGTAGTTGAACTTCACCGAACTGGTTTCTGAAAGCAGGAAGTTGAATGATGCACGGAATTCAGGCCCCCCGTAATTACGGTAGAATCTTCCACGGGCTATTTCAAGTGTATCATAGACAGTGGCCTGGCTCATCGGAAGGGCAGGGTCATACAGTTGTATCAACCTGGGACCAATGGCCCCGAAGAGTGAAAACCTCAGTCCGAGGCTCAGGGAGAGTCTCTCATTGACGGTGATCCTGTCGTCAAGATACACGGCGCCTTCAAGAGCTTTATCGCGCATTATTGTTCTGGCTGCCACAACTGATGAGTCGCCGGCAGGCAGGTACTCGCCAGGAAGTACCGAGTAACTGTTAATCTCCGTCCCGAAGTTAATACGGTGGATATTTGTCTTGTACCAGTCAAGATCGGCCTTCAATCCGACAAAATCAAGTTTATAGTTGAGCATGAAAGCATTTGCGCTGTTATTTCTGCTTTCAATATTGTAATTGTACCTGCTCTTGTTTCCCGACAGGTTGAAGGTAAGAGCGGAGTTTATCTTGCGTCTCCATTTGAAGGAAATGATGCTGTTGTCGTAACTGTACGTTGTGTCACTGTTGAGTTTAAAGGCATCATGGCTTAGGTATGAGGAAAATTCAAGCTTGTTATTACTGTTCGGCTCATAGACAACTCTGCCGTTAAGATCGTAGAAAGAGGCTCTGCTGTTACGCAGGACAGGGTCGTTGACCATCCCCAGCACCCAGTTGGAATAAGTGGACCGTGCTGCGAGGAGAAGTGAAATCTTCTCCTTTACCAGCGGAGTTTCCACAAGCAGATGTGTTGCCACTGGGCTTATACCTGCATTTCCCTTAAACTCCTTTGTGCTTCCGTCACGGGCTACTATGTCAATGACAGATGACAGACGGCCGCCATACTGTGCCGGCATTCCGCCCTTGTAAAGAAGTACATCTTTTATAACATCAGAATTAACTGAGGAGAAGAAACCGAAAAAATGGGAAGGATTGAAAAGCGGAGCTCCGTAGAGCAGAATAAGGTTCTGATCTGCAGCTCCACCCCTGACATTAAAACCGGCTGAGCCTTCCCCGACAGTCTTGACTCCCGGAAGCATCAGGATGTTTTTCAGCAGATCGGTTTCGCCAAGGGAGGTGGGCATCAGCCTGAATGTAGCCATGTTCAGCTTCTCGAGTCCGACCTCAAACCTCCGGTGGACATTATCCCTGTCTGCCGTAATAATCGCTTCCGAGATAGGGATAAATGCTTCAGCCATCAGAATATCAAGTTTGCCGTTGCCATAGACCCTGGTGTTAACACTTGTCTCCTGCATTCCCAGGCATGAGTACCTGATATTGTAACTTCCCCTGGGGAAACTCATTGAATATAATCCGTTTTCATCAGTAATGGCCCCTTTTGCCAGTTCTTTGATGAATATTGTCACTCCGGGAATAGCTTCATCGGAAATACTCTCTTTTACGAAACCTGTGACGGTCACATTGCCGGACCTGTTCTTGTCCGAGGGATTCCCGATTTCAATAATGATATTCTCATTGAAGGTTTTCCGTTCCCGGGAGGCAGAGTAATCGGTTGGAGGTAAATATACTCCTGTCGGCACAGGTCCTGTGGAAAGAGACTTGATCTTATAGTCTTTCGTCAGGATAATATTTCCCCGTTTGTCAATGTGATAATAGAGGCTTTGCCCCGGAAGCAGGTTGTCGAGAATGCCTGTCAGCGTCTGATCCTCACCCCGGTTCCCTATTTTCAGGTTTTGTATCCACTCATTTTTAAAAAAGAACTTAACAGGAAACCGTCTTTCCGCTTCGTTAACAAAATCAGAAAAGGTCTGCTCACGGTACTCCCATGTAATTTTATATTCAGGTATCTGGGCATTCAATATCAGGGCAGCCCAGGCAAAGAGGATGAGTATCAGAATTCTTTTATTCATTATTCCCGGGTCTTACTCTTCAGCGAGTCATAAAATTCCAGAATCAGTATAAGGGATTCAGGTTCTTTAATACTGAACCTGAGGCCTCTGCTTCTAACAAAGCTTTTAACCTCTGAGGCTCTGTCGTTCAATGCCCTGTAAAGGTCTTTCCTCCCTGAAAGCCGGTAGTACACGTCTCCTCTGACAAGCCAGGTCGACTGTCCCTCATTGAAACTGTCGTATTTGTTTTCAACGGCATTCTTCCTTATCTCCTTGATATGCTTTTTAATAAGATATATATCCCCGTGGTAGATTACCTGCCCGTAACCTTTCGGACTGTTCAGATTATTATTGTCAAAGTTCTCAAAAAGGTACCGGGTCCCGTCAATATCAAGGGTGAAGCTCGTCACAGCCTCCTTGTTAAGCTGTATAAAAGTGTCGGAGCCATACAATATTAAGAGCTCATCAGTATAAATATCATATCTGAGGAGGGTATTGTCAAAAGTCTTTCCGTTGATAGTCACAGTTCCGCTGACAGGGTTCCTTGTCATAAAGAACTCATGACTGAGAATTTTCTGATACCTGCTTTCCCATACCCTTCCGTTGTAAAGAAGCTGCCTGCTGTAAACGGTATCCTGCATGCTTTCCGGCACTGTTCCGGAAGGTGAACCGTTCACAGGCCGTGCTGCAACGGTTAAGGAAAGTAAAAAAGGCAATACAAAAAGCACAATAAACAATCTATCCATAAAACAATAGTTCTTCTTTTCATGAAAGGGCATGCAAAATAATAAAAATTGTTGGTTGGTTTCGTATTTTTGTGACTTGTTAACACAGCCATGATAATTCATAAGGGATATGAAAACCTGCGACTCAGGAGCCCCGTCATAACGATGGGTGTTTTTGACGGGGTACACCGCGGTCACAGGATGCTGCTTGGCAGGGTGGCGGAACTGGCCCGGGAAAAGGAGAGTGACGCTGTGGCTGTCACCTTTGATCCCCATCCGCGCATTGTGCTCACAGGTGATCCTTCACATCTGCGGTTCCTGACAGATATTGATGAACGCATCAGGTTGCTGGGTGAAACAGGCATTGGGCATCTCGTCATCATTGAATTCACTACTGAGCTGAGCCGTATGACTGCCTCAGAGTTCCTGAGTGAGGTCTTATGCCGTCACCTCGGTGTAAGTCATCTTGTGACAGGGTTCAACCATCACTTCGGAAAAAGACATGAGGGAACCTATGATACCATCCTGGAGTGTTCACAGAGAAAGGATTTTACAGTCAGTCGTGAGGAGGCTCTAAAAATTGATGGTACCCCTGTCAGCTCTTCCAGGATACGGAACCTGCTTTCCGGTGGTGATGTTGAGAAAGCTTCAGAGCTTCTCGGGTATGATTATTCTGTAAGAGGCAGGGTGGTGGAAGGGAGGAAGCTAGGCAGGGTAATGGGATTTCCCACTGCCAATATTGAGCCCCTGTTTCATTATAAGCTTATTCCCGGTGATGGCGTTTATGCCGTTGAGATTGAGACGGAGGAATCAGCGGTGAGGCACCCCGCGATGCTGAACATCGGCATCAATCCGACTATCAGGGAGAGCGGCGGACGAAGGACAGTCGAGGCGCACATTATTGATTTTGACGAAGATCTCTATGGAAGGGTACTGGGCATCAGATTCCGCTTCCGTCTAAGGGACGAACTAAGGTATGACAGTGTTGAGCAACTTACCGAACAAATGAGGGCTGACTTTGTCAGGGCCGTCAGCCTGCTCCGGAAGTGAACAAATTGCCTTTTTTTTAGTTATCTTTGCAGACTTCAAAAAAAACGAAATATGTCATTTATCAACGAAACCCTTTCTTACAAAGTAAAAGACATCACCCTTGCTGAATTTGGCCGTAAGGAGATTGAGATTGCAGAAAAAGAGATGCCCGGATTGCTTTCAATCCGGAAGAAATATTCACTTACCAAACCGCTTAAAGGAGCTCGTATTACCGGGTCGCTTCACATGACAATCCAGACCGCGGTGCTCATTGAAACGCTGAAGGAACTTGGTGCCGATGTACGCTGGGCCAGCTGTAATATTTTCTCAACCCAGGATCATGCTGCTGCAGCTATTGCTGCTTCAGGCATACCTGTCTTTGCATGGAAGGGTGAGTCGCTCGAGGATTACTGGTGGTGCACTGCCCAGGCCCTGGCTTTTCCTGGCGGGAAAGGCCCGAATCTCATTGTTGACGACGGCGGTGATGCCTCTCTTCTGGTGCACAAGGGATATAAGGTTGAGAAGGATGCCTCCGTTCTTGATGTGAAGCCGGGCAGCAGGGAAGAAGCAATAGTTCTTGATACACTTAAAAAGATACTGGCTGATGATCCGCAGAGATGGCACAGGACTGTGACAGAGATGAAGGGCATTTCTGAAGAGACCACCACAGGTGTTCACCGTCTCTACCAGATGATGGATGCCGGTGAGCTCCTGGTGCCGGCAATCAATGTGAACGACTCCGTCACCAAGAGCAAGTTTGATAATCTTTACGGCTGTCGCGAGTCTCTTGCTGACGGCATCAAGAGAGCCACTGATGTAATGATAGCAGGAAAGGTAGTAGTTATTTGCGGTTATGGTGATGTGGGCAAGGGATGTTCGCATTCAATGCGTTCTTATGGTGCCAGGGTGATTGTCACGGAGATTGATCCCATATGTGCACTGCAGGCTGCCATGGAAGGGTTTGAAGTAAAGACCGTTGAAGATGCACTTCCCGAAGGGAATATTTTTGTCACCACCACCGGCAACAGGGATGTCATCACCATCGGGCACCTGGAAAAGATGAAAGACCAGGCGATAGTGTGCAACATAGGGCACTTTGACAATGAGATTCAGGTAGACGCTCTTAATGAGTACAAGGGCATGAAAAAGATAAACATCAAACCGCAGGTAGATAAGTATCTTTTTCCTGACGGTCATGCCATCTTCCTTCTTGCCGAGGGGAGGCTTGTGAACCTTGGATGTGCCACAGGTCATCCATCGTTTGTCATGAGCAACTCATTCAGCAACCAGACACTGGCGCAGATAGACCTCTGGACAAAGCCATACAAGACCGGTGTTTACCGTCTGCCAAAATATCTTGATGAGGAGGTTGCACGCCTCCATCTTGAGCAGCTTGGAGTGAATTTGACGAAGCTCACACCCCACCAGGCAGATTATTTAGGGGTGCCGGCCGAAGGGCCCTATAAGCCTGAACATTACAGGTACTAGGAGAGGAAGCTTCAGTACCGGTTCCAGACATGGAGATACTGGCCGGTAATGGCAGTGCGATAGTTTTTCAATGGGTACTGGCTGGGCCCAGCAGCAGTGGGAGTGCCATAGCTCGGAAGTAAATAGTGTGTGTTACACTGTGGGCAGACAGCCTCAATACCATCTGTGTTAACTGTAATACTGAGAGAATTTACAACGTAACAGTGCGGGCAGGTACGATCATAAGCAAAGAAGTAATCATTTGAAGCATTATAAACGATAATTCCATTGTTATCATAACCAGCTGCTTTTGTGCCCCAGTTATTTGTGCCTGATGAAATAGTTACACTGTTGCCGGGAGACAAGGCAAGGTCGAAAAAATAAGGATCTGAAACGAGGTCTATATAGAAATCAGTATATACATCAGGAATAACATCGTTTTTCTCCTTGTTACATGACATTACAAGGAGCAGAGTGGCGGTGATGATGAAAAATATTTTTAAATTTGAAGCTGACGTATGCATCTGCAGTTTTTGCAAAAGTAAGACAATTCTCCTCGCGGAGCACCTTTAACAAACGCTAAGAAGCAACAAATAGTATTTATGAGGTTACTGGTTCTTATCATTACGCTGCTTATAACTGCTCCGGCAACGACTTGTCTGGCGCAGCGCAATGCGGCACGGAAGATTGACAAGGAGCTTTTCAACAAAAGCCGTCGCGGGAAGGCTTTTGACGATAAGGTAAAAGCGCGGGGTGCGGCAGGCAAGGCTATTAAAAAGCAGGAGAAGAAGGACGCCCTACGGGTCAAGGAGGGCGACAAGTCCATGAAGGAGCTGAAGGACAGGCATTTCAAGATGCAGAACATCGCTACCCGGGAACGTATGAAAGCCAACGGCGAAAAGACTTCAGAGAAATATAAAGCCAAAAAGCAGAAGCAACGTAAAGAGCAGCGCAGACCAAAGAGACAAGGAAAACGAAAACCCCGAAAGTGATGGAAGACAAAGGATTAGGTAATATTATTTTTTATATCATTCTGGCCATAATTGCCCTGGTGGGGTCATTTTCAAACAAGAAGAAAAAGACCACCGGCACCGGTGCACCCAAAAAGACTTTCAGATGGCCTGATCTGTCAGGAGAAACGACGTCCGCATTTCCTGAAGTCTTTGAGTCCAGGGTAGAAGATACCATGCAAACTCCGCAGCCAGCTCCCGGGCCAGCTGCAAAACCAGTTCCCCAGTCCGTCATTATTGATGAAGGGCATTATGAAGATCCAATGGCCGAACTGTTCAAGGGAGAAGGTTCTTATAATAATCCCATGGCCGACAGATTTGCGCGGGAGGGGAGCATGACTGATGAACTTGCCAAAAGGTTCAGCAGGGAAGGAAGCATCGAAAACAGCATGGCAGCGGCATATTCATCAGAGGGCATGTCGGTAATGAATGAAGCACAGATCCTTATGTCAACCGATAATACTATCTCTGACAATGAGATTGGTGATGCGGAAGAATATGATTATGAAGCCTATAAAAACGAACTGGAGAAAGAAGGCGGATTTAATGTCCATAAGGCGGTGGTCTACTCTGCCATTCTTAACAGAAAAGAATATACATTCTGATTGACTGTTTGCTGATATAAAAAATTTGTATATTTGTTCTTTGAAGGGTTCCGGCAATGCCGGGATTCTTCTTATTTTTTAACCTATTTGAAGAGAATTATGTCGGAAATTGTCTATGTAACATATGAAGGCCTTCTGAAAATGAAGGAGGAACTTGATCTGCTTCGTAAGTTTGAGAGGCCGGCTATCTCAAGGCAGATAGCCGAAGCACGTGATAAAGGTGACCTGTCAGAGAATGCGGAGTATGCCGCAGCCAAGGAGTCCCAGGGGATGGTTGAGATGAAAATCGCCCGTCTTGAGGATAAGATAGCGCGTTCACGAGTTATTGACGGCTCAAGAAATGACACCTCAACAGTAAAGATCCTTAATAGGGTCAGGATACGCAACAAAGCCAATGGTGCAACTATGGAGTACCGGCTTGTGCCCGAGAGCGAGGCAAACCTCAAAGAGGGCAAGCTCGCCGCCAGCTCACCGATAGCACAGGGTATCATGGGCAGGAAGGTTGGTGACATTGTTGACGTTGTAGTCCCGGCAGGGGTGATACCTTTTGAGATAATGGAGATATCTATTTAAAAGAAAAAGAGATGGCTTCAGTTTTTACACGGATTATCAATGGCGAAATTCCCTGCTACAGGGTAGCTGAAGATGATAGGTTTATTGCCTTCCTCGATGTAAGACCACTGGTGGCAGGTCATACTCTGGTGGTCCCGAAAAAGGAGATCGATTATATTTTTGACCTTGATGACAGCACACTGGCTGACATGATGCTTTTTGCAAAGAAAGTGGCAGCAGCGATGAAAGAGGTCATCGAGTGCCGCAGGATCGGAGTAGCCGTATTGGGTCTGGAGGTCCCGCATGCTCATGTGCACCTTATTCCCATGAACAAAGAGACGGACCTTCTCTTTACAAATCCCAGGGCAGTGGTGTCTGATGAGGAGAACAGGCGGCTGGCAAAAGCAATAAATGAACGCGTGAAGCTGTAAAAAGCTTAAATGTTATAAAAAAAGCCTCCACGAATGGGAGGCTTTTTATTTTTCAGGCTATTTACTTACTTCCTGGCTGCACAGCATGGAGCCACTGCACCACCCTCTTTGGCGGGTACAACAGTTCCTTTGCTCTCAGCACAGGCAGCAGCTGAAGGGCATTTAGCACAGTCCTTACCGGCGGCTGTGGCAGCACATTCTTTACCGGCCTCAGGAGCGGCGTCTTTCTTACACATTTCAGCAGTTGAACCGCATATGTCACATTTGCCATCTTTGTTATTGTCGACAAACTTGCACTCGGTTTTTGCATGCTTCTTCTCTTTATCTGATGTCTGGGCATAAACGCCTGCAGCAATAACCATAAGGGCTACCAGTAACAAGCTGCCAATCATCCATTTTTTCATAATTCTCTCTTAGTTGGTTAAAAATTTGACAACCGAAAGATAACAAAGTTTTTGAAATTTTTAGCAAGTATGTCGCATTTAACATAACTTTAATAAAGTTTTCCCGCTGCACGGTGACTCTTATTAAGGATATTGCAGGCGATTTCCTCGGGCTCTTTTTCCCTGAGCTGTGCCTTTCATGTCATGCTCCGCTGATGCGGGGAGAAAAGATATTGTGTACTCACTGCCTTGTTGCCGTTAAGAGGACAGACTTCCACCTGAGACGTGATAATTCTCTTGAACAGGTCTTCTGGGGACGCTGCCTTGTGGAACGGGCAGCGGCATTCTCAGTATATAACCGCGGCAGCCGTGTGCGCACACTGATCCACCTCATGAAATATAAGGGCAGAAAAGATCTCGGAAGAGCTCTCGGGAATCTGTACGGATCATACCTGAAGGATAGCGATTTTATGAATGGAATTGACCTGTTGATCCCTGTACCGCTTCATCCTTCCCGGCTGAGAAAGAGGGGATATAACCAGAGTGATTATATTGCCCGTGGATTATCAGAGGTAACGGGGGTGCCGGTGCTCTCTGACTTACTTAAAAGGGCGGTTCAGGGTTCTTCACAGACAAAAAGAGGCAGGTATGAGCGATGGGAGAATGTTGAAGGAATGTTTATTGTCACAAAACCTGACAGGATATCAGGCAAGCATTTGCTTGTTGTTGATGATGTCATCACCACGGGCTCAACCATGGAGGCATGCGTAAATGCACTTCATGATGCTGCTGAGGTAAGGGTCAGTGTCATTGCGCTGGCAGCGGCGCAGAAACTTACTGTTTGACTTTATCGCTGTTTTTTTTGATATAATCCTCCCAGCTCTTAAAGCCTTTCGCAGCAACAGGTTTGTTGCTCTGGTAGAAATGGCAGAGAGCCGCCCCGAGAGCATCAGTGGCATCAAGAGCAAGCTTTTCATCACGGAAAGAGAGGAGTGACTTCAGCATGACAGCTACCTGTTCTTTGGAGGCCTGTCCCTGTCCCGTGATAGACATCTTTATCATCCTCGGGGCATATTCAAACACCGGAAGATCGCGGTATAGAGCAGCTGAGATAGCAGCGCCCTGGGCACGGCCCAGCTTTAGCATACTCTGTATGTTCTTTCCGTAAAAAGGAGCCTCAATAGCCAGTTCGTCAGGATGATAGCGGTCAATAAGTGCCAGCGTCTCCTCAAAGATTATTCTTATCTTCTGGTAGTGATCCGCTTTTTTCCTCATGTCAAATATGCCAAGAGTGATCAGGGTGGGCTTCTTACCAGTCACGCTTATCAGTCCGTAACCCGTGATTGTGGAACCGGGGTCAATGCCAAGTATTATTCTCTCACCCGCGGGTTTGCTCACTTTTTAAAGGTTTTCGGAGAAAAAAGGATCAGGTTTTCAGGCAGCTGAGTCCCTTCTGAAAATACCCTGGTGCGGCGATATGGCACTGCTGAGGCAGCTTTTGTGCCTTCAATGATAGCCAGTGCTGCTTTAAGAGAAAGTTCTTCAGTGTCACCAAAGTCACGTGTGACATCATCATTGGCAAGCACATCAGGGGCTATCCCGTCATAGAATCTGCCCTCATCTGATGAGTTCACATATTCAAAGGTGATAGGTAGAAAAACATACTTGTAGTCAGGTTCAGGAACAGAGTTGGTTGGGAACGGGTATCCCCATGCGTTCATCCCTGCCGGCTTCCCTAAAGTGGTGTCACCAACAATTGATACATCTATCCATGGCTTCAGGCTGTTTATGACAAGTTCACTTGCAGATGCGCTACTCCTTGTAGTGATAAATATAACATGGTCAAGTCCCAGCGGGCTGGCAGTTTCAATGAAGTTATAGCTCTCATTCCATTCTGAAGCAACAACCGAGTTATATTTAAGCTTAATGCAGATTTTATTGGTATATGAATTGTCAACTACCAGGCTTGCAAGCTGCAGTGCAATGTCTACCGTTCCTCCTAAGTTATAACGCAGGTCTATGATAAGATCAGTTGCCCCTTTCGCCTTGAATGAAGCAAATGCTTCATTAAGTTCACCTTC
The DNA here is from genome assembly GCA_035530535.1 of Bacteroidales bacterium. Lineage (GTDB taxonomy): Bacteria > Bacteroidota > Bacteroidia > Bacteroidales > VadinHA17 > SR-FBR-E99. The sequence continues at coordinate 1,967 of DATKUS010000120.1, read as the reverse complement.
TGAGGGATCGATAAAACTTCCAAAGCAGAAATATGCAATCTTGCGCCCGGAGCGGTCAAAAACCGTATCGCCAATTACAGTGTTAACAATAAGTTCAGTTTTGGTTGAACTGAAAGTAACTTCTGCGCCATCTGGTTTTACGAACAACAGGGTGTTTGTATAACCTGCTGTTGAAGGTCCCCAAAGGTTGTTATAGGCAGTTCCGTCTCCCGAGATGAATATGGGAGCGATATCTATGCCATTCACTTTTTTGAGAATCCATCCTCTGCGTACACCCTGAGGCCACAGGTCCGAGCTCTCATAAAGACTTACCACCCTTACCTGGTCTGTTTCATCTAATCCCACTCTAATACCATGGCCCACAAATACGCCCGCGTAAGTAGCTATGAAATCATCATAGTCTTCTATGCGGCTAAATCTGTCGATAGGCAGATACCTTATTGCCTCGAGTATCTCTCTCGGTCCGGGATAGTCTGAAATTTTTACTGTCGGTATTTTATCATACCACAAATACATAACCTTCATCAGGTCATAAAATCCGTCACGTGCCCTTTCCTCAAATGTATATTCATCAACCACAGGGTCCGGCTCCGGCTTACAGCCTGAAAGGGATATGATGACAGCAGCTATTATTAAGAACAGTTTTTTCATTTCTATTGCGATTAATTGTACAAAGATAACCAAAAATGAGATCAAAAATTATACCGCAGTTCTCCTGAGGTTCTGGTAAAGCACACTGCCAATAATAAGCAGAAGGCCCACGGGGGTCGTGTAATATATGGGTTCGTGTATGATAAAGTGTAACAGGATCAGCGAGATAAAAGGTGCAAAATAGACCAGGTTACTTATTTTGTCAGAGGTGGGGGCCAGCTGCATTGCTCTCAGCCAGAACCAGAAAGTGATACCCATTTCAAAGATGCCGCAATATACTGCGGCAGCAGTACCCCTGAGTGTCACAGTCTCATTGAAGGAGCCATTAATCAGCATGGCGATGATCAGGTAGATGGACCCGAAGATAAAGTTGGTGAGCAGTTTCACTGCCTCATCACGGCTATCACGAACGTTAATAACAAAATAAAGGGCCCACAGTACTCCGCTGGAGAGGGCCATCAGCACCCCGGCAGTATCAGACCTGCCCGGATGAAAGGGTGCTCCCTGTGATGCGATGACATACACACCTATCAGGCTGATAAAGAGCGCAACGAAGCTTCGTCCCGGTATTTTGTGACCAAGAAGCGGAATAGAGAAGAAGACCAGGATAATGGGCCATATCATATTTACCGGTTGCGCCACCTGCCCTGGCAGCCGGCTGTAGGCATTCAGCAATATGATATAATATGCGAGCGGGTTGATGAAGCCGAGTAGTGCCGACCATAGTATCTCCCTGCGGCTCATGCTTCTCATCAGTCTTATCTTGCCTGAAAAGAGGACTATAAAAAAGATTACGACTGTGGAGACCAGGGTGGCGATACCCAGCATTGTCACTACGGACAATTCAGCAAGGGCTATCTTGAAGGCAGTGGCTATTGTGCCCCAGAGCATGACGGAGAGAGCAGCATAAACATATGCCTGTGAGCTCTTCTTCATCAGGTCAGCTGATCATCTCAAAGCCTGTGTAAGGTATCAGTGCCGGTGGTATCCTGATGCCATCAGGTGTCTGGTTGTTCTCGAGCAGTGAGGCCACTATGCGTGGCAGTGCCAGGGCACTTCCGTTGAGAGTGTGACACAGTGTTGTCTGTTTTGCACCTTTTTCCCTGAAGCGGCATTTGAGGCGATTGGCCTGGAAGGCTTCGAAGTTTGAGGTGGAGCTGACCTCAAGCCAGCGCTGCTGGGCTGCAGAGTAAACCTCAAAATCATAGGTAAGCGCCGAGGTGAATGATATATCCCCTCCGCAGAGTCTCACTATACGGTACGGCAGATCAAGCTTGTTCAGCAGTCCTTCCACATGGTTCACCATCTCTTCAAGT
>DATKUS010000119.1:0-4923 GCA_035530535.1 Bacteroidales bacterium | reverse complement strand
TATTTCAGGTAAAATATTCAATAAATACAGTAACAAATAACCCACAGACTTATTAACCGGTGTATTTTACAATATATCAGTTAATAACATTAAAAAAAGCGAGGTTATTAACAATGGTTAATAACCTCGACCGTTGGCATTGCCAAATTGGCTTTTATTCAAGTATCACTTTCTGATTTTTGGGATACTTTACACTGTAGGTAAGTATAATACTCTTTGTCTCCCGGGGGGCAATCTTCAGGTCCCACCTGATCTTCCCGGTGACAGGATCAAGGTTGCCGCCGCTGAGCTCTGCCGCGGAAACTTCAATACTGCTGTTCTGCGAAAGCGGTATCTGATCATGCAGCCTGATATCAACCGGCTGTTTTTTATTGTTACGTACTGAGATGAGGAATGATTTTGTCTCAATCCTGTTGGCACCTATAAGTTTTTGTGAAGTGAAATCCACACGCCTCTCACGCTTTATCGTAATATTATTGTCAGAGCCAAGAGAAACAGGAAGTGTGTCTGTCAGCTCAGAAGTGTTTATGTAACCTTTTCCGGTGAAGGTGTTGTTGAAGTAGATATTGCTTTCTCCGGGCAGCAGGTTGTATTTTTCCCATCCTGTTATATTCCCTACCAGGTAAGCTGAACTGTTAAGCTTGGGAACGCTCTCGTAAATATATGATGCAGGGACTGTCAGACGCTGTAGCTCCACAATCTCAGGCTTTCCGCCTGAAGTTACTGTCTGGGGAATGTTGATGTCAAAACTGAAGCTGATTGTCGACTCACTGACAGAGACGGGAAGCGGAGCGCTTTCAGCATCCATCATCATGTCAGCTTCAGCTTTCTTATTCATCTTCGCAGGCATTGATGCCATACCCCGGATTCTTACCGTCTCATACAGAACAGGAGAGGAGTAGAAGTCTATAAACCATGGGTTGAGTGCCGGCAGAGCGCCTGCAGTCATGGGTGAGGCATTGGAAAGACTTACTTTCACCTCTTTCCAGTCCACACCGCTGTTCTGCCATATATTTGCCTTGTATATTATGGATGCCGGTGCTGAAATATCGTCAACTCTAATATCGTAAGAGGGCACCCAGCCGGCATTCATGACTACATAGGAGAGCTTCAGCTTCCCGGTGATGGGTTTGGTGTTCGTGACAGATACAACTATCTCACCGGTAGGGAGCTTTGACCTGTCAACCGAGCTTGCCAGCTGGTTCTCCAGTGCCTGCTTTTCCTTTTCATAATCCTGTATCAGCCTGCTCTTTTTGAGCATAGCAAATTTAACTGATTCAATGTTTACAGAATAAAGATCGAGAAACGACTTCAGCTGTTCTGAGGTTATGGCAGTCTTATTTGTCACCACATCATAGTTAGACTTCAGGAAGAGCTCTTTCTCACGGAGGACATCAACGGCAGTCTTCTCATCTTCAATTTTAATTTTCAGAGCTTCGATCTTTGAGCGGAGCTCTGCTATGCGCCCGGACTCGCCAGGATTTTCAAGGTAGTTATTGCGGTGATTAACCCCGAGGATCATGAAATCGCCTTCACCCTTTACCTGGATGCTATTGACATCAATGTATGGAGAGAGTCCTCCCGCAACAAGGTCGAGCGTGCCCGGCTGCAGGGTCAGCGGCACTTCCCCGTATATCTGCGCACCCTGCCTGAATACGGTCACCTGGCTTATGCCTGCGGAAATCTGTTTCTCCTGTGCTTCAACAATTATCAGTGAAAGTGTTGCAGCAATAATAAGAGTAAGAATTACTTTCTTCATTTTTACGATATTTTACAATTTAAAGTTATTCAAAAAACAGGATAATCCTGATACACCGTCAAAAAGTCTGCCAGCATATAAAAAAAGGGAAGTGCCTTGAAAACACTTCCCTGAAAAATTATACTTAAAACTCCCACTAACCATTGTAATCATGCAGAACGCTCATTAGCTTCTGGCGTGCAAAGAATATACGACTCTTAACAGTGCCAAGCTTCAGGTTCAGGTTTTCTGCTATCTCTTCATATTTGTACCCTTCAACATGCATACGGAATGGGATCTTGTAATCGTTGTGAAGGTTATCTATTGCTTTGTTAATCTCATCCTCGGCATATGATGACTCCGGGGAGATGCTTCCCACATCTGAAGGAAGGTTGATGTAGTACAGTTCCTGTGTGCCGTCCATCATAGTATTCTCCCTGATCCTGCGGCGGTAATTGTTTATAAAGGTATTCTTCATTATTGTGAAGACCCATGCCTTAAGGTTTGTGGCATCAACAAACTTGTCCTGGTTCTGAATAGCCTTCAGAAATGTGTCCTGCACAAGATCAAATGCGTTGTCACGATTAAGCGTGAGGCTGAAGGCATACTTCTGAAGATTTCCCTTGAGGCTTATTATGCTGGATGTGAATTCATGTGCTGTCATGTTGAAACAATTTATATTGTTTGTTGATACAAAACTAAACGAATAAATAAGGATATCCAAATCCGAATATCTTTTATTTTCAGAAAAACAGGCTTATCTGGAATGATTCTAAATAATAACAGATAATAAATCAATCTATTATGACTCCTTCGTCTAAATTACAGTTGACCTTAAAATAACTGATAACCTGTGAAAGGGGGCGTAGCAGAGTTCCTCTCTCTTTTAAGTATATTTGCAGAAAATGACCTATGGATATCAGAGAGATATGTTCAGAAAAAATAGCTGTATACAGCCACGATAGCGTTGATGCACCGAGGGCGGCAATACTTATGATTCACGGATTGGGCGAACATGCCGGTCGATATAATGTCTGGGCTGAGCGGTTTAACACTGCAGGAATTGTATTCAGGGCGTTTGATCTCCCCGGGCACGGATTGTCAGGGGGGAAACGCGGTGTCATGCCTGAATTCAGCAAAGTGTTTTCCATCATTGAAAATCTAATTGAAGGATTAAAAAATGATTTCCCGGGCGTCCCTGTTTTTCTCTATGGTCATAGCCTGGGAGGAGGCCTTCTGCTTAATATGCTCATACATGTGAAGCCTGAGGTAACAGGTGCTATTGTTACCTCTCCCACGATCAGACTTTCTGAAGAACCACCACTTTTTAAGGTATGGCTTGCATCTATATCAAAAAAAATTATGCCGGGAATGACACAGCAGTCGGGACTCAAGACAGAATATCTGTCACATGATCCCGAGGTTGTTGCTGCCTACAGGCATGACCCGCTGGTGCACGGGTTCATCTCAGCCGGCCTTTTTGCCTCAATGACTGAATCCGGGGAAGAAACACTTCGCCGTGCCTCTGAGATTAAGATGCCCCTGTTGCTTACCCACGGGAGAGATGACCTTATCACATCTCCCTCAGGCACCATTGAGGTGGCAGGCATTGTCCCCTCCGCCACCCTGAAGCTTTGGGACGGAGCTTATCACGAGGTGCATAATGACACAATGAAAGCTGAGCACTTTGAGTTTATTTGCGAATGGATTGATACCTTATTATAAGATGTAATGGATCTCCGCACTGCAATACAGCTGCCTCCTTCACTATCAAAAATAACCCACACCACACCCGTGATGTTCATGGGTTCATGCTTTGCCAATGAGATCGGTTACAGGCTCTCGGCAGGTAAACTTTCCGTGATGACAAATCCTCATGGTACTCTGTTCAATCCCTTTTCCGTAGCCAAAGCACTTGAAAGGTTTGCAGATTCTTACCTGTACACTGAAAAAGACATTTACCTGCATCAGAACCGTTATCTGAGCCTCGATCATCACACAGCCTACTCCTCATACGAACGTGATGTTCTTATTGAGAGGCTTAATGAGACCGGGAAAGCAGCTTCAGAATTTATCCGCAAATCTTCTTTCCTTTTTGTCACTTTCGGCACATCTTATATTTTCACATTGAATGAAAGCGGTGACATTGTTGCCAATTGCCACAAGCTGCCATCGGGACTTTTTTCGCGGAGAATGACAAGCCACGCTGAGATGGCTGAAAGATGGAAGCTGACACTTGACAGGCTTGCCGAGGTGAATCCCGGCCTTAAGGTCTGGTTCACAGTAAGCCCTGTCAGGCACCTTAATGAGGGCCCTCATGCAAACCAGTTGAGCAAGGCACACCTGCTTCTCGCAGTGGAGGAGTTACTGAAACATCCTCTTTCCTGCGGTTACTTTCCTGCATATGAGATCTTTATGGATGATCTCCGGGATTATCGGTATTACGGTTCCGATATGGTTCATCCTTCTGAAACTGCCATAGATTATACCTGGGAAAAGTTCGCATCGGTATTTATTGAAAGCCCGACTTTGCGCCTTTGGAGCGAAGCATCAAAGATCACAAGGGCCGTGGCTCACCGCCAAACCGGTGAAAAACCGGAGAACCTGGCCTTTGCCGCGGCTATGCTTGAAAAAATTGAAGAGCTCCGGAAGAAAGCACCTTTCATCAATTTTTCAACAGAATCATCCTATTTTAATAGCCTTGCATAGATTTTATCGCGATGCAGATTCAGATCCTGCCACTCCGACAACAGGCATAATAAATCCTGTAACAATCAGAGCTTGTCTGCCCATGCTGCCAGTGCAGCCGGAGAGCAGGCAACTTCTGTTTTACCCTCGACCCATGAGCCGCTGCTTTCATACCTGCCCATCACCAAAACTTTTTTAAGTTTTAGTTCCCTGATGAGATTGCTGCAGAATTTCTTCACCTCCTCATCTGGTTCTGAAGCAGGGATATTAAGTGCAAGAATGGTGAATGGCTTTATTGAATGGATGCCTTCTATCTCTCCGGCAGAAAGAGTTCCTTCAGTGTAAACAACATCAAAGCCCCTTTTGCGAAGAAGGTACTTGAGAAAGATGAGATTGTTCTCCGCCTCTCTGTCGCCCAGGTTGATTACCGCAACAGCCTCTCTTGTTAAAGGCGCTTCGAGGATCATGTCTTCTGCAATTATCATTGCCTTGATGAC
>DATKUS010000118.1:0-4560 GCA_035530535.1 Bacteroidales bacterium | reverse complement strand
TAGAAAATGTGAGCAGAAAAGAAAAAAAGATGTTTATGAAGTAAACCCTCAAATCTTAATAACCAACTCCGGTGGTTGAAGAAAGGGGAGTATTAAACGATGCCTCCACCCATGTTGAAATAGTAAAGTATCCTGACGGATCGAATGCCATGAAGTGGTTTTTCGGCCTGTCGGTTGATGCTGCTTCCACTTCATTCCTGAGAACCTGGAAGCTCATCCTGAAAAGCGCACGACACCCTCTTCTCTTCCTGAAAACAGTATTCAACTTCAGATGGTCAACCAACATGGTGATCTTCCTCGTGATGCAGACCATGGACAATGCCATGAGAATGGTATGGAAAAAGAATATCTTCGGGGGCAAGATGAAGATCGTGAACCAGGGTCAGAAGAAGGTTCCTGCTTTTATTCCTGTCGGACAGGAAGTCATGGAGAGGTACGCCAAAAAAGTATCGGGAATAGCCCAGAATATCCTCCTTGAAGTCTTCTTCAACAGGCCTACAACGGCTCATATCCTTGGCGGATGCCCCATGTCTGACTCCCCGGACAGGGGCGTTGTTGACAGGGAGCTAAAAGTGCACGGATACCCTGATTTCTATATTACTGACGGATCGGTGATACAGGGTAATCTCGGCGTTAATCCGAGCCTGACAATAACATCCGTAGCAGAGTATGCCATGAGCCAGATACCGGCACAAGAGGGAAACATAAAGACAGAACTGTCACAACAACTTATACTTCTCGAAGAGGAATGGAAAAGGAAGAAATCAGTTTAATACTGAAGAATCAGCGAAAATTTTTCGCCACCGGTGCAACGCTCCGCAATGGTCAACGTCTTGAGACCCTGAAAAAACTGAGGTCGCTCATCATAAGTCATGATGCTGAGATAAAAGATGCCCTCTGGAAAGACTTTCATAAACCTCCCTTTGAGGTGCTGGCCACAGAGACGGGATTCGTGCTTAAAGAGCTGAACCTGTCCATCCGCAGGTTTGACAGATGGTCACGCCCAAGGAGGGTGAAGACACCATTGGTACATTTCATAGCTCACAGCTATGTGAAACCCCAGCCCTACGGCCAGGTACTGATTCTGTCACCCTGGAACTTTCCCTTCCAGCTTGCATTTCTTCCTCTCATAGGAGCTCTTGCCGCCGGCAACTGTGTTGTGCTTAAGACCTCACGTCAGGTTCCGGAGATAAACAAGGTCATTGAAAAGATACTCGGACACTTCCCAGCAGAACTGGTCACCATGATCAGTGGTGATCATTCCGTAAGCGAATACCTCCTTAATTACAACTTCGACTATATCTTTTTCACCGGGAGCACACGTGTCGGGAAATATGTCATGGAGAAGGCCGCCGCAAACCTCACCCCGGTATCACTGGAACTCTCAGGAAAAAACCCGTGCGTGGTAATGGATGATGCTAAACTGGAGTTTGCCGTCAAACGAATTGCATGGGGCAAATTCATCAATGCAGGTCAGACATGTATCTGCCCTGACTACATCCTGGTTGACAGGAAGATAAAAGAGCGATTCCTTGATCTGCTGGTCAGGGAGATCAGGAACTTCTATGGCGATGACCCGGAGAAAAGCTCCGATTTTGCCAGGATAATCAGTGCCGGGAATGTAAACAGGTTGTCAGAGCTGATGAAGTCAGGAGAGATAGTAACAGGGGGAACTGCTGATGCTGAGAAGTGTTATGTTGCTCCTACTGTAATAAGGGACGTCAAACCCGGTGACCCGGTGATGCAGCAGGAGATTTTCGGGCCTGTTTTGCCGGTGATAGACTACGAGGATTTTGAAGAAGTATACGGGATAATTGAAAATAATCCGAAGCCGCTAGCGGTTTATATCTTCACCCGTAATAAAAGACAGGCCCGGGAGTTTCTTGCCAGAACGCAGTCGGGATCGGCAGCTGTTAATGACACTGTCATGCAGATAGCTTCACCATACCTGCCCTACGGAGGCCTGGGATCAAGCGGCATAGGCCGTTACCACGGGAAGAGATCTTTCCAGACCTTTTCCAATATGCGTTCAGTACTGGTCAAGTCGAACCTGATTGATATGTGGCTTCGCTACCCGCCATACAACTCTATCAAGGCCCGGATCGTGAGCCTACTGCTAAGATAAGTCCTGCAAACCAAACTTTTACCTTTTGCCTTTTGCCTTTATTTCATATCTTGCATAAAACAAAACGCCATGATTCTTTCAGCATGCGGATTGATCTGCGATGAATGTGAATTCTACAACAAGACATGCATGGGATGCATGAATGTTAAGGGCTCTACTTTCTGGGCAAAGGAGATGATGCCCGGCAAGGTATGTCCGCTATATGACTGCTCTGTGAACACCAGAAAGTATAAAGACTGCGGCGACTGCAGCGAGCTGCCATGCAAGATGTTCAGGGAGATGAAAGACCCCAACTCCACAGAGGAAGAGCATCAGAGATCATTGCTGACAAGGGTTTCCCTCCTCAGGGCAACCTGACCGCGAACCTTATATCCGGAACTGGCTGTTTGATCAATCCCTTTTGTCGGATTCATTAATCAGTTTGCCGATAAAATCTTTCATCCTCTCATAATGTGACCCCTTCCAGTATATACGGTGACATTCGGGACACATTTTAAACTTATTGAAATAGATGAGTGTATCAGGAAGAAGACGGTGGCTTATCTCCTCTTTCGTGACATCTGTAAGGACGCCATTACAGACTACACACCTTGTGAAAAGAAGTACCTGATTTTTCAAATCCAGCCGATTCATAATCTCTCTCATCTGTTCCTCCGGATGAGCTGAGCGTATCCAATAGCCGTGTGTCACATGCCTGTTACGAAGGAGACCCTTGTCACGCGTCAGAATGATCCTCTTCTCTGCCAGGGCCAGGTCTATTATCTCACGGTCAGAAGTGTCATTGCGGAAGTAAGTGTCAAAACCGCATAGCCGCAGGTATTTAACCAGCCTTCCGAGATGGACATCAGCAATGAATCTCAGTTCCCTTAATGGCTTCTCTCTCAGGTGAGTGACAGAGGTGATGTCAAGCGATTCAAAGACCGGATATACAGAGACATGGTCATTATCATGGAGCCGGTAAGAGAAATCGACCGACACTCCGTTTACAAGCACCATATCAACCTCTACGTGTGGTATACCTATCGCCTCTGTCGCGTCTTTTACAGAGGGAGATCCGTTGAACCGGTATGGGAATTCTGTTTTCCTAAGTGTAGTGTGAAGGAAATCGTTCAGCTCCTCATAGAACCTGAACCAGGCGGTGTGGTCTATCCGGTTCATCTCTGACACGCTTATGATGAAATCTGTTATCTGCTATCAGGTCATCCGCAATTGACTATTCGAAATTCGGAAGTCAGAAGTAGCTATTCGCAAATCTTAACTGCATATTACCACTGCAAACACTCCGCCGCCCCTTGTCGCTTCCGATTTAAGTAGCAGTCCTGCCTCCGCGGCAAAATAGCGTATCCCTCCCCTCTTCATGAATACCGCGAAGTTGCGGTAATGATCTCCTCCTGCCATTCTTTCAATCGTCCATGCTCCTGAAGAATAGAATCCTTTTGGCATGAATGAGTTATAATCTACTATGATCACCCTATGCGCTATCCTGCCCATCTCAGACAGTATTTTCACCGCCAGGAGTGCATCAAACTGGTGCACCGCCATAGAGGTGACAGCCACGTCAAACTGCTTGTCAGTGAAGTATGACAGGTCAGTGGCATCACGGAGTTCAAAAAGGGTATTCTCTATCCTCTTTCTGCGGGCTACCCTCTGAGCCGTGATGATCATATCTTCTGACAGGTCGATGCCCATTACCTGCTTTGCCCTCCCAGCCATTGCAATTGACAATGACCCTGTGCCGCAGGCAACGTCAAGAACCCTGTGCGTCGAGTCTATATGCCCCAACACACTGCTATGAAGGCGTGATATGGACGGATCTGCCAGCAGCTGGTAGAGGAAGCCTTTAAATGAGAATCTCATCTTTTTATTTTCTGCTTAAAGATAACCCACCATCGGGTAAAATGTTCTTTCATAAGTACTTTTCAACATTGGACTTTGAGGAGGCCGCCTCACTGCTCATCGCAGCCCTCACAGCTACATGCAGCCCGGGCGATGCCTTCGAAATGGCTGAGAAAGGAAAACCCAGAGGAAAGATCATTGTCCGGGTCTGACCTTCGCCTGATCTGACACTCCATCTCTCTGTCTGCATATTTATCACACAGGTATGAGTCTGTTAAAAGATTTGTCCTATTATTGTATTATGGACAGTCAGAAATTTGCACGGCTGCTGACGCTGGCCACAGTGGCTGCAGCTGCTGCCGGCCTGGGTGAGATAGGCCGTATGGGGCTCCTCTGATCCCCAACCGCAACTAAGAGTAACTTAATTCTGATCCAGGTAATCGAGGATGATCTGTACTTCCGCTTTCACTCCATTGATAAAAGAACTTTCGTCCGGATTAAATGCAGGATGGTGATTAGAGACACCCGGTCCTGTACTCAGGTTCAGGTAACATTCGGGTGCTATCTCCCTATATCTTGCGAAATCTTCGCTGGCGCTC
>DATKUS010000117.1:0-8324 GCA_035530535.1 Bacteroidales bacterium | reverse complement strand
ATGGAGTTCGACAGGCTGGCAGACAGGTCTCGCAAGAAACTGTTGGGAAATGTAAGCCTGAAACATAATGACCTTTACATGACCTGTGACAGTGCCTGGTACTATGATGAGACAAACCAGGTCTTCGCTTTCAGCAATATTCATATCCAGCAGGGAGACACAATTCACATCTATGGCCGCTATCTTTCATATAACGGTGATACAGGCAAGGCTGTTATGACTGACAGTGTTGAGCTTGTTGACAGGGAGACGCAGCTCTTTACCCGGCAGATAGACTATGATGTCAATACACAGGTGGCAGTTTATAATGACGGAGGCAGGATCCTTAACGGTGAAAACAGGCTCACCAGCATTATCGGTATATATTATGCAGACCGCAAGATGATGCACTTTCGCGACAGTGTGAAGATTGTCAATCCTGATTACATCATGACGGCTGACACAATGCGATATAATACACTTACTGAGATAGTCTGGTTTGCAGGACCTACGGAAGCTGTTGGCGACAGCCTGTATCTCTTCTGTGAAGAAGGCTGGAGTGACACGAAGAAGGACGTCTCACAGCTGATGAAGAATGCAGTTATTGACAACTGGGAGCAGCGTATTACGGGTGACACCCTGTGGTATGATGAGCCGAAAGGTTTTGGTGAGGCTTTTGGAAATGTCACCATCACAGACACAACTGATAATGTTATTGGAGGAGGCGATTATGCCTGGTATTATAAAAAGCCGGAACGGTTTCTGATCACCGGTGCACCTTATTTTACCATGTTTTCGGATGATGATACAATTACTTTAAGGGCTGACACCCTAAGGGCACTGCCGCAGGCAGACAGTGCCGGTATCTTTTACCGCCTGCTGAAAGCATATCATAAATCCACCATATTCAGCCGTGAGATGCAGGGGGTTTGTGATTCACTGATTTACTCCTTCAGGGACTCTGTAATAAGGTTATATGTTGATCCCATTGTCTGGTCACGTGAGAACCAGCTCTCCGCTGACTCCATAGCCCTGTTCACAGTCAACCAGAAGGCGGACCATATGGAGCTGTACAACTCGGCCTTTGTTGTCAGTTCTGTTGACTCAACGCGTTATAACCAGATCAAGGGAAAGAATCTCTCAGGCTATTTCAAAGACAATAAGCTCTACAGGATAAAGGTCACCGGAAACGGTGAAACAATTTATTATGTACTTGACGGGGAAGAACTAGTTGGAGTTAATAAAGCCAAGAGTTCGACCATTGAGATATTTGTTGATGACGGTAAGATAACCGAGATTTATCAGAACCAGAGTCCTGACGGCACTCTTGATCCTCCTCTTAAAACGCCTGACAGTCAGCAGAGGCTTGATGGATTCCGCTGGATGCCTGAACTTAGACCCAAACTTTAGCCACTTTAGTTCACTGTAGTCACTTCAAACTTTTAATACTCGTCTTCGTTGAAGAAAAAGTCGTCTTTTGATGGGTAATCGGGCCAGATATCTTCGATGCTCTCGTAAATATCACCCTCGTCTTCAATTTCCTGCAGATTTTCTATGACTTCCATAGGGGCACCTGACCGTATGGCAAAATCGATAAGCTCATCCTTGGTTGCTGGCCAGGGTGCATCCTCGAGTTTAGATGCTAATTCAAGTGTCCAATACATTTCTGATAACGAATTTTGTTACGCTTTATAAAGTCCGCAAATATAAAATTATTTGCAATAAAAAAAGAATTAGTGAAAATTTTTTATTCTTTTTCAGCGTTGCCACTTAACTTCCTCTATACCAGCCTCATATGTCAAACAGCGTGACAAAACAAAGAGATAGTCAGAGAGTCGGTTTATAAACCTGATGACCTCCGGCGGCACTTTTTCTATTTCATTAAGGCGTAACAGGGCTCTTTCCGCCCTCCGGCACACGCAGCGAGCTATATTACTGAAAGATGCGTTCTGATGACCTCCAGGAAGAATAAATGAAGATAGGGCGGGTAATTTTTTTTCCATCCGGTCTATTAAGTTTTCCAGGCATGTTGTATCTGCATTGGTGACTCCCTTTGGGACTTCGGGTGAAGGATCAGTGGCAACAACTGCACAGCAGGCCATCAGGACTGATTGTATCTGTGTGAGTTCCTCCCCGGAAACACATTTCTGGTCAATTCCGCGCAGCATGCCCATCCATGCAATAAGCTCATCTACGGTACCGTAAGCCTCAATTCGCGGGTGGTGTTTTGAAAGGCGTCTGCCTCCTATAATTGAGGTCATGCCTTCATCACCGGTACGGGTATAGATCTTCATGCCCGGGGAATAATAGTTTTACATCTTCCTGACATCGATGCGGTTCTCATTGAGGTAGTCCGCTGCAACTTCCCCGTCCATAAGTTTTATGATGCGGTGTGCATGACGGGCGATATCCTCCTCATGGGTCACCACTATCACGGTGTTTCCCTTCTCATGAATCTTATCCAGGAGGCCCATTATATCGTTTGAGGTTTTGCTGTCGAGGTTACCTGTTGGTTCATCGGCAAGAATTATAGCCGGGTTGTTGACCAGCGCCCTGGCGATTGCCACTCTCTGTCTTTGTCCGCCGGACAGTTCATTGGGTTTGTGGTGCATCCTGTCAGCCAGGCCTACTTCATCGAGGGTTTTGATAGCATGTTCCTCACGTTCATGCCGGGGCACACCTGCATAGATAAGTGGCAGAGTAACATTTTCAAGAGCTGTATACCTTGGCAGCAGGTTGAATGTCTGGAAGACGAAGCCAATTTCTTTATTTCGTATTTCGGCCAGCTTGTCATCCTCCATTTTACTAACATCTGTGCCGCTGAGGACGTAGATGCCCTTTGTAGGTGTATCGAGGCACCCGAGGATATTCATCAGGGTCGATTTGCCTGAGCCTGACGGGCCCATTATGGCAACATATTCATTTTTATTAATATTCAGTGAAACCGAGCGCAGGGCGCGAACAATAACGGATCCCACCTGGTAATTCTTTACAATTTCCTGTATCTCAATGACCTTATCCATGCTGATTTTATTAAAGTCCCGAATTTAGTTTAAAAATATCTATTAATATGTTATGCTGATCTTAATTTTTGTTAATGCCATATCCTGTACCTCCCCGGTGTCAGGCTGTCTCTCCTGAAGAGTATGCCAAATCTGTTTGTTTCAATTGATGCCTCTGCCACTCCGCTCTCTGCTATCATCTTCCAGCTCCTGTACATTTCCCTGTTCAGGTGTATGTCATCGGCCACTATTATCATCTCATCACCCATCCGGGAGATAATCCTGACATAATCCACCAGTGCCTCTCCACTGTGATTACCGTCAATAAAGGCGAAAGTCACTTTTGTGTCTTCGCCTCTCAGTTCTTTCAGAGCAGTGCTGAACTCCATATTCATGACCTCCGTGTTGTGTGCACTGTAGTGTTCAAGATTAGTCTTTGCAATCCCTGACAACTGAGGGCAACCCTCAATTGTCACCACCCTTCTCCCCGGTGCTGCAAGTGCAATTGCCAGTGTGCTGATTCCCAGAGATGTACCCAGCTCCAGAAAAATTCCCTGCTCTGCTTTCAGCTCCATGCTCCCTGCCCCATGCTCCTTGCCCCATGCTCCTTGCCCTATGCTCCACACCCTGTGCTCCATGCTGCCGGCGATCCTTGCCAGCAGACTTGCCTCATGCAAAGGCAGGGCTGCATGCCTGGCAATGTCAGCCACCCTTCGTTCTGCCCCTTTCATTTTCAAAGAACCGCTCCCCAGATCGGTGACCGTTACTAAACTTTTATCATGGGTCATCTCTCTGCGGAGGCTTTCAATATGATTGACAATATCACCGGGCGTTTTATTCCTCAGTACGGTAGTTAAAAAATCATAAATAAACGGACTGTGCACACCATGACCTGCCGTTCCACCGGCATTAAGACGGTGCCTCAGACGTGCCATGACAGGGTAGAAATTCATTACCGTGGAATGCTAATTTGAAACCAGTCCAAATTTACTTAAATTCGGTGACTGAAACAGAATGTTAAATATTTCACCTGTCAATGTCGGAAGTGCTTGATACAGAGATAAAATTCCTGCCCGGAGTAGGTCCTAAGCGTGCCGAACTGCTTACCGCTGAGGCAGGCATTCAGACCTTCAGGGACCTCCTCTCCTATTTTCCGTACAAGTATGTTGACAAGACCCGTTTTTATAATATCAGTGAGCTTGACACTGATATGCAGTATGTTCAGATCAGGGGGAAGATCAGGCGTTTTACCACCGAAGGAGGAGGGACAGCCAAAAGGCTCATTGCTGATTTTTATGATGACACAGGCCTTGTCAGGCTGGTATGGTTCAAAGGGCAGAAATGGGTACTTAACGCTTATAAGACTGATAAAGAGTATATTATATTTGGCAAGCCAACACTTTTCAGTGGTTCTTTCAACATTGTTCATCCAGAGATCGAGGAGGCTGAGAAGAAGGCCGCCAGGGTGAGCTCCGCTCTCGTGGCTCAGTACAGCACCACCGAGAAGATGAAGGACCGGTTTCTCAATTCCAAAGCCATCTCAAAGCTCATCTCCACGGCTTTTGCGCAGCCCTCGCTCCGCATCTCTGAGACTCTTCCCGCTTCCATAATGAAAACGATGAAGCTGGTTTCTCTTGCTGATGCTTTGTTCCGCATACATTTTCCCGATTCGAATACGGATATAGAAAACGCCCGCTTCAGGCTAAAGTTCGAGGAGCTTTTTTACATCCAGCTTAACCTGCTCAGGTATAAGAGCTCCAGGTCCAAGAAGACTCACGGTTTCGTCTTCTCCGTTGTGGGTGACCGTCTCAATACTTTTTACCGTCAGAATCTGACTTTTGATCTGACGGGAGCGCAAAAGAGAGTAATACGTGAGATACGCGCTGACCTGGGCAGCGGCAGGCAGATGAACAGGCTGCTGCAGGGCGATGTTGGCAGTGGCAAGACCATGGTAGCGCTGATGAGTATGCTCATTGCGGCCGACAACGGATTCCAGAGCTGTCTGATGGCGCCCACCGAGGTGCTGGCACAGCAGCACTTTAACTCCCTTAGCAGGTTTGTCGAAGGAATTGATATACAGGTAGCGCTCCTTACCGGATCTACAAAGCGCAGTGAGCGTGGCCGCATAGAAAAAGGGCTGCTTGACGGGACAATACATATACTTACCGGTACACATGCTTTGATAGAAGAGAATGTAAAATATCTCAATCTCGGGCTGGTAATAATAGACGAGCAGCACCGTTTTGGGGTAGCCCAGCGTGCAAAGCTGTGGCAGAAGAACGACTGTCCGCCTCATGTGCTGGTGATGACGGCCACGCCCATACCGCGCACCCTGGCCATGACACTTTATGGCGATCTTGATGTGTCAGTGATTGACGAAATGCCTCCGGGGCGCAAGCCTATCAAGACAATGACTTTCACTGACGCCGAGCGTGAGAAGGTCTTTGGCTTCATGCGCCGGCAGATAGAGGACGGGCGACAGATTTATGTGGTCTACCCGTTGATAAAGGAATCGGAGACATTGGATTTCAAAGACCTGGAAGACGGACTTGAGAGCATGGCGCGTGCCTTTCCCCCGCCGAAGTATTCTATAAGTGTTGTTCACGGACGGATGACTTCGAAGGACAAGGAGATATCCATGAATCTTTTCAAAAGAGGACAGGCACAGATCATGGTTGCCACGACGGTCATTGAGGTGGGTGTTGATATTGCCAATGCAAGCGTGATGGTTATTGAGAGTGCCGAGCGTTTCGGATTGTCACAGCTGCACCAGCTTCGGGGGCGTGTGGGACGAGGTGCTGATCAGTCGTACTGCATCCTGATGACTTCCTATAAACTATCGGCTGACGCCACGGAGCGCATCAACACTATAGTGGCCACCATTGACGGGTTTGAGATAGCGGAGACGGATCTAAGGATGCGTGGCCCCGGCGACCTGGAGGGCACACAGCAGAGTGGCATGGCCTTCGACCTTAAGATAGCTGACCTTGCAAGGGACGGACAGGTTCTCAACCTGGCGAGGTCTCATGCCGAGGAGATACTTGCCGATGATCCTGAGCTTCAGAGCAGTGAAAACCGTGTCCTTCGCACCAATCTCAAAAGACTGTTCGGGAAGTCTTTCTCATGGTCCGAAATCAGCTAAATTGGTTGGTTGATAATATTCGCAAATTGTTCATCGCAATATTCATATTCGCAATTTCCAGATCGCAAATCCTTTCTCCCTGCTCCATGCCCCTTGCCCCATGCCCCATGCTCCTTGCTCCATGCTGTATGTCACCCCTTCGGGGTTAACATAAATAATGTCCCTCCTTAATTCTTAATTCTTCACTATTCTCTCATCCCCCACTACTGCCTATTGCCTATTGCCCATTGCCTGATTTACCAAAAACATGATCTTTGTTATATTTTTAATCTTTCCAATTTATTAACATTGCCGGTTGTTTTTGAGAAGATGGAGAAAGGCAAAATAATAAGTCATGAAGGTGTTGTTGTAAATGCTCCCGGTAACGGAACTGCTGAGGTTGACATTATCACCGGCAGTGCCTGTTCAGGATGTCATGCAAAATCAGCATGTTTACCGGGAAATACGGAGGTTAAGACCATCACTGTGAAGAGTGATGCCCCCCTCAAATCCGGTGACCGGGTAACGGTGACCATGGAGCAGTCGCTGGGATTCCGTGCTCTGATGATCGGGTATATCATACCGTTTATTGTGCTTATTGCAGCCTTTACAGTGCTGACTGTTGCTGGTGCCGGCGAACTTGCGTCAGCGTTGTTCTCTTTTGCCTCGCTGGCGGTATATTATATTGGTGTTTGGATCTTCAGAGAAAAAATCGGAGAAAAGTTTGAATTCAAAATAAAGAGCTGACAAATGAGTTCCACAGTTTTGTTGACCATCATCATGCTCAGTCTCCTGGGGCTGACAGCAGCGGTGATACTTTATATAGTAGCCCAAAAGTTCAGGGTCATTGAGGACCCCCGCATAGACCAGGTCACTGAGGTTTTACCGGGTGCCAATTGCGGTGGCTGCGGTTACACAGGATGCCGGGCCTTTGCCGAAACGCTGGTCAGGTCAGAGACCTTTGAAGGGCTTAACTGTCCTGTTGGCGGCGCGGAGACGATGGGCAAAGCAGCCCTGATCCTTGACCGTCAGCCTGTGGCCGTGGAACCGAGGGTGGCTATACTGAGATGCAACGGCACCCCGGATAACTGTGTGCGCACATCTGTTTATGACGGTGCCGTCAACTGCAGGGTTGCACATTCTCTATATGGTGGAACCACTGCCTGTCATTACGGGTGTCTTGGCTGCGACGACTGCGTAGTTGCGTGTCAGTTTGACGCCATGTATATGGATCCGGTGACACAGTTACCCGTGATCATTGACGACAAATGTGTTGCCTGCGGTGCCTGCGTTAAGGCCTGTCCCCGGACAATTATAGAGCTGCGGAAACGTAACCGCAAAGACCGTAAGATATATGTCTCGTGTGTGAACAAGGACAAGGGCGGCCCTGCCCGTAAAGCCTGCAATGTGGCATGTATCGGGTGCGGCAAATGTGTGAAGGTGTGTCCGTATGAAGCTATAACAATGGCTGACAACCTTGCCTTTATTGACTCTTTCAAATGCAAGCTCTGCCGTAAGTGTGTGACTGAGTGCCCAACAGGCTCCATACTTGAGATCAACTTCCCGGTAAAGGAGGAAAAACCCTCACAGCCGGCTGTTGCTGAAGTAATTGAATAAGAATTAATTAAGCTAAATCTCAATAAAGTGTTTAAGACATTTCCAAAAGGCGGCATCCATCCCCCGGAGAATAAGCTCACCGCCTCAAAACCGATAGTTGTACTGCCGCTGCCCGTTACCGTAACAATTCCGGTATCGCAGCACATCGGAGCGCCGGCAACGCCCACCGTTGTCAAGGGTGACACTGTCCGGACCGGCCAGGTTATTGCTGCCGCGAAGGGCTTCGTTTCTGTCAATATTCACTCGTCTGTTTCAGGAAAAGTGAGTAAGATGGAGCCTGTTGCTGATTCCACCGGGTATAAACAATTGGCGGTGGTGATAGATGTTGAGGGAGACGATTGGATTGAGGGTATTGACCGCAGTGCACAACTGCACAGGGAGGTTACCCTGACCCGTGAGCAGATAATTGAAAGATGCAGGGAATGTGGGCTTGTTGGTCTTGGCGGGGCTACATTCCCCACATTTATTAAGATGACGGTGCCTGCCGGGAAAAAGTGTGACATGATCATAATCAACGGAGTGGAGTGCGAGCCGTATCTTACTTCTGATCATCGTCTTATGCTTGAAAAAGGTCAGGAAGTCATGACCGGGGTGACAATTATGAT
>DATKUS010000116.1:0-41324 GCA_035530535.1 Bacteroidales bacterium | reverse complement strand
GTGATTCGTATGATCTGTCGGGGTGAGCGATCTGCACTATTTCTACCTTGTCAAACTGGTGCAGCCTGTTGAGGCCTCTGACATGAGCTCCCCATGAGCCTGCCTCACGGCGGAAACAGGGGGTATAACCCATATTGCGTATTGGCAGTTCCGAGGCATCCAGGATCACGTCGCGGTAGATGTTGGTGATAGGCACCTCCGCCGTGGGTATAAGGTAGAGGTTATCAATAGTGGCATGGTACATCTGACCCTCTTTGTCAGGAAGTTGTCCTGTTCCGAAACCAGAATCTTCATTGACAACTATGGGCGGTTCTATCTCGCGGTATCCTGCTTTCTCGCCCTCATCGAGGAAGAAGTTTATGAGGGCTCTCTGCAGCTTTGCTCCTTTTCCTTTGTAAACGGGGAACCCCGCTCCGGTGAGTTTTATGCCCAGGTCAAAATCGATAATATCGTATTTCTTGATCAGGTCCCAGTGCGGCAGCGCCTTTTCATGCAGCTGCGGCATTGTCCCGCCACTGCGTACAATTACATTATCTTCTGCACTCTTCCCCGGGGGCACCGAAGTATGAGGGAGGTTAGGCAGCTTGATAATCTCGGTTCTCATGCCGGCCTCGGCAGCGGCAAGCTCTTCAGAGAGCTGTTTTTGCCTCTCCTTCTTTGAGGCTATATCTGCTTTGGCAGTCTCAGCTTCATTTTTCTTCCCCTCCTTCATCAGGGCCCCTATCTGCTTTGACAGATTGTTAAGCTCCGCCAGTATGGCATCACTTTCCGACTGTAATTCCCTGCGTCGGCGGTCAAGGTCGAGTATGAGACTGACGATGTCGGCAGCATCAAAGTTCTTTATTTTCAGCCTCTCAATTACAAAAGAGGACTGTTCACGAAGGAGGTTGATTGTAAGCATTTTGAGGAAATTATTGATTGATGCCCGGGGGCCGTGTAAAATTAAAGAAAAACTCCTGAAAACATGCGCCATGGCGAATATTTTCAGGAGTTATGATATAAGGTGATTACCTCTTTATTCCGTTGCGGGTTTCACCGATACGTATGATTTGTCATCACGCTTTTTCCTGAACTCCACGGTGCCGTCAATAAGTGCGAAGAGGGTATGGTCTCTGCCGATACCTACGTTGTCACCGGGGTTATGTTTTGTGCCACGCTGGCGGACAATAATATTGCCTGCCTTTATTGTCTGGCCTCCGAAGAGTTTAACGCCCAGGCGTTTGCTTTCCGACTCACGGCCGTTACGCGAACTACCTACTCCTTTCTTGTGTGCCATTTCCTGTTATGTTTTTATGTTTTTGTTACCAATTATTCTTTTGCCGGTTTTTTCGGACTCTTTGTTGCAGGAGCCTTCTTTACTGCTGCCTTTTTCTCGGCAGGAGCTTTCTTCTCAGCTGCCTTCTTCACCGGAGCTTTTTTCACTGCAGGAGCTTTTTTCTCAGCGGCCTTCTTCACCGGAGTTTTTTTTACTACTACCTTAACCTCTTCAGCTGCAGGTGCAGCAGCAACGACGACCTCAGCTTTGGGGGCAGCGTTTTTCTTTGCAGTGCTCCTGGCGCCGATGTTAGTTATTTCCACATGAGTGAAGTCCTGGCGGTGACCACTTCTCTTCTGGTAGCCTTTTCTTCTCTTCTTCTTGAAGATGATCACTTTGTCACCTCTTACGTGAGACAGCACTTTGCCTTCTACAACGGTGTTTTCTATCACCGGTTCCCCGACGGTAATTACTCCGTCATTATCAAGAAGAAGAACTTTTTCAAACTCAATATTTTCACCTTCAGCTGCATCCATGCGGTGAACGAAGATCTTCCTTCCTTCTTCTACCTTGAACTGCTGTCCGGCAATTTCAACGATTGCGTACATTTTCAATCTCTGTTATGTTACTCCGTGGGGCGGCCTTGCTCATCTTTGCACGACACTTCTACGGGCCTCGGCGGATCATCGATTTTCGGACTGCAAAGATATAAAAATTAACTTATTTACAAATGAATGACAATAAATTATCACCAATAAGCTGTGTATAAAAAATCAGGAGGTAGGGGAGAGATAGATTCATTATATTTATATTTGTCATATCAGGTCATTATCTGATATATCCTGATCCTATGCAAAATAATCTTATAAGACTGAAAGTTATAGGTATTTCTTACAGCCAGACACAGTCCGGGGCATACGCCCTTATCCTGGCTGAAGAGAACGGTGAACGACGTATACCTATCATAATAGGAGGGTTTGAAGCGCAGGCAATAGTCATAAAACTTGAAAACCTTGAGCCACCGAGGCCTCTGACACATGACCTTTTCAAAAGTTTTGCCGTTGCCTCCGGTGTTACCGTGGAGCAGGTTCTGATAAACAAGCTCAGAGAGGGTATCTTTTACTCGGAGATCATATGCACTGACGGTGAAAAACGGTTTTCAATTGACTCGCGCACCTCTGACGCTGTTGCCCTTGCACTGAGGTTTGAATGCCCGATCTTTATAGAACCTCTGATACTCACTGAGGCAGGGATAGTGATGACCACCACCCCTGAAGAGGAGACTCTGAAAAGCGGCAGCACTCCAAAGAAACAGCCTGATGAGTCTGAAGTCACCGAATTCGGGGAGTTTACAGATGATGAGCTGAAGGAAATGCTTGCCGATGCCATCAGCCGGGAGGACTATGAGCAGGCAGCAGCCATACGCGATGAGATGACCAGGAGAGGAACAGGGGAATAAAATATCCGGAATATGAAATTAAACATGTTATTACTGGCTGCGGCACTGACAGTATCAGGCCCTGCCAACTCAAAAGATTACAGTGTAACGTCACCTGACGGTAAAATCATTCTTAATGTCAGCTTAAATGAAGATGTCCGATGGAGTGTAATCTATGACGGGAATCAGATCATTGATCCGTCCCCGGTAGCCATGAATCTTGAAACAGTTGCTCTTCCTGGTGGAAGTCCTGTTTTAGCAAAGCCACGCGTGAATGAGGTAAACACAACCCTCACCCCGGTGGTCCCCCATAAGAATAGCCTGATTAAGGACCACTACAGGGAACTGACACTGCGTTTCAGGGAGGGTTTCTCACTGATCTTCAGGGTATATGATGACGGTGTTGCCTACAGGTTTATGACCGCGCTCAAGGGAGACGTGACAGTTAAGGGCGAGACTTTCGGACTCAGTCTGCCTGTTGGTGCTACAGCATGGTACCCTCTCGAAGAGAGCTTTATGTCACACAATGAACGAACCTTTTTCCCTGCCGGGATGGATACTGTAAGTCAGAAACATCTGGCAAGCCTTCCGGTACTTTTTAAATCAAAGGGCATCAATATCCTCCTTTCTGAGGCTGATATACAGGATTATCCGGGAATGTGGGTCACCGGTGACGGCCATGGCGGGGTATCCGGAATTTTTCCTGCCTATCCTGACAGGGAAAGAGCCAGGAATGACCGTGATGTATATGTTACAGCGCGTAAAGATTATCTTGCAAAAACTATCGGCACCCGCACCTGGCCCTGGAGAGTGTGTATTATTACGCCTGATGATGCCGGCCTTGTTGAGAGCGACATGATTTACCGGCTCGGGGCGCCTTCTGCAATTACAGATACTCAGTGGATTAAGCCTGGAAAGGTGGCCTGGGACTGGTGGAATGCAAATAATATTTACGGAGTCAGTTTTAAAGCCGGGCTTAATACCGAAACCTACAAGTATTATATAGATTTTGCATCGGAGAACAGCATCGAATATGTTGTCCTTGATGAAGGATGGTACAAGCTCGGTAACGTACTCAGTGTGTCTGACGGTTTTGATGTTGAAGAGCTTTGCAGATATGCTTCTGAAAGAAATGTGGGCATTATCCTGTGGGTCGTATGGAAAACATTCTATGACCAGATGGATGCAGCACTGGACCTTTATGAGTCATGGGGAGTGAAAGGATTAAAGATTGATTTCATGCAGCGCGATGACCAGTGGATGGTGAACTTGTATCATGAGGTAGCGGCAAAGGCCGCAGAACGGCATATGCTCGTTGACTTTCACGGGGCATACAAACCTGACGGTATGGAACGTACATGGCCCAATGTAATAACCCGTGAAGGGGTAAAGGGCCTTGAGCATAACAAATGGAGTAAGGAGTGCAATCCTGAACATGACCTTATACTTCCTTTCACACGAATGGTGACAGGCGCCATGGACTATACCCCCGGGGCAATGGTGAATATGCAGAAAAGAGATTTCTCTCCGGTGTTTAACCGCCCTGCCAGCCAGGGGACCAGGGCACACCAGATGGCAATGTATGTGGTTTATGAAAGTCCACTGATGATGCTCGCCGACAATCCTACAAATTACAGAAAGGAACAGGAGTGCACCAGCTTTATCGTAACTGTTCCTGTAACATGGGACGAGACCAGGGTGCTATCTGCGCAGGCGGGTGATTATATTATTATTGCCCGTCGTCACGGCGCCGACTGGTACCTTGCCGGAATGACCGACTGGAGTGGCCGCAAGCTTGAGGCGGACCTCTCATTCCTTCCGCCAGGAACGTATGACCTCGAATATTTTGCTGACGGGGTAAACGCTGACAGACGCGGAGAAGACTATATCCATTTAACGCGTAAGGTGACAGCCAATGACAGAATAGATATACCTATGGCCCCGGGAGGAGGATGGGTTGCCAGAATATCCAGATAAAGGCCCTTGCCATATTCAGAAATCATGAGACAATATCTTGACCTGCTTGACCATGTTATGAAACATGGTGTTGAAAAGAGAGACCGGACCGGCACCGGGACCATCAGTACATTTGGTTACCAGATGCGTTTCGACCTTTCCGGAAGCTTCCCGCTTATGACCACAAAAAAGCTGCACCTGAAATCTATCATTCATGAGCTGCTCTGGTTCCTAAGCGGCAGCACCAATGTGAAGTATCTGCAGGATAATGGCGTCAGAATCTGGAATGAGTGGGCTGGCCCAGATGGCAACCTTGGCCCGGTTTACGGATATCAGTGGCGCTCATGGCCTGCCGCTGACGGAACCCACATTGACCAGATAACATCAGTTGTCAGGTCTCTGAAAGCAAACCCTGATTCAAGACGCCATATTGTAAGTGCATGGAATCCCGGGGAAATAGATAAGATGGCCTTGCCTCCCTGTCATATTTTGTTTCAGTTTTATGTGGCAGAAGGAAGGCTCTCATGCCAGCTTTACCAGCGCAGCGCTGACATCTTCCTGGGAGTGCCCTTCAATATCGCCTCATATGCTCTGCTGACACTGATGGTGGCACAGGTGACCGGATATAAACCGGGTGAGTTTATTCATACTCTCGGAGATGCACATATCTATCTCAATCATACAGAACAGGTGAAGCTGCAGCTTACACGCGAACCTATGCCGTTGCCGGTTATGATCATTAATCCGGCAGTTACAGACATTTTTTTATTTAAATATGACGACTTCACCCTCAGCGGGTACAACTCACATCCCGGTATAAAGGGAGAAATATCAGTATAGGATGATAACGATTATTGTTGCAATATCAGAAGACAACGGCATCGGTTTCGGGAACCAGCTTCTATATCACCTCCCGGGAGACCTGAAAAGGTTTAAGGAGATAACTATGGGGCATTGTCTCATCATGGGAAAGAAGACCTGGGAGTCATTGCCAAAGAAGCCTCTTGCCGGACGCCTGAATATTGTGATCACGGATAATGAGCTTGACTGTTTTGACTGTGCTCTCGCAGCCCATTCAATCGGGGAGGCTCTCTCACTCTGTGAAGAAGGGAAAGAGATATTCATTATTGGCGGAGGATCGGTTTACCGGCAGTTCCTGCCCCTGGCCGAAAGACTGCTGGTGACACATATACATAAGTACTTTGAGGCCGATACATTTTTCCCGGAGATCTCTGATGCATTGTGGTATGTTGCAGAGAAAGAGGAACATACAACAGGCGGCGAAGAACCTGTAGGATTTACATACACGACCTATCTGCGAAAGACATAATTTTTTTCACCTCTTTCGGATAATCCGGTTAAACCTTTGAGGTTACTGCGTAGTCTATGTGAAACAGACCACACAGTAAATAACCTTAATAATAAGAATTATGAAAGCAAAAGCACTGATCCTTTTTATTGCACTTCTGGGTTTCATGGCAACCTCATGCCAGAAGAACGCAACTATAGAGGTGTCAAGCGTAGAGGCTGCTGATGATGCGGCCTTTGCCGAAACGATCTTTAATGATGTGTTCTCTACCCTGGAAATTGCTACAACAACAGCTGAAAGCATGCTCAAGTCAGCTTCTGTAGTGGATTCCTGCCCAATTGTAACTGTCACCTTCCCGGGTCAGGGACTATGGCCAAGAAATGTAGTTGTAGACTACGGTGAAGGTTGCACCGGACTGAATGACGTTGTACGAAGCGGGAAGATCTACCTGACCGTCACCGGTCCGCGTCGCGAGGCCGGATCAACACGAACAGTCACATTTGACAACTACTATTGCAATGATGTTAAGATAGAAGGCACAAAAGTAGTTGAGAACATGGGTCCCAATGATGCAGGCAATGTAGTTTTCTCCGTCCAGCTAACAGGAGGAAAGATCACTCTGCCTGATGAAAGGGTGATTTTGAGCGAATTTAACAAGGGAAGAGAATATATTGGAGGTTACCTTACCCGCAATATGTGGGATGATGAGTGCATGATCACCGGCGTGTCATCAGGAGTAAACCTTAAAGGTCTAAGCTATACGCACACAATTACAAATGCACTGCATTGGACAGCAGCTTGCAGGTTTATCGTAAGCGGCACGGTTTTCTGTGAGGCTGAAGGGATTGAATCGTTTGAACTTGACTATGGCGAGGGGGAATGTGATGCATTTGCAACGGTAAAAAGAGGTGATGAGACCAGGGAGATAACACTCAGATACAGGCATCCGAAGATCACTCCGGGCAGGTAACGGCACAATACTGATAATAAAAAAGAGGCTGCCCTTTTGAAACAGCCTCTTTTTTGTTATGATGCTTTCAGCACTTTCATGTCCACTCTTTCAAGCTTGTGGGCAGCATATTCGGTAGTGACTTTGAATTCTTTGACATCCTGTGACGGCAGTTCAAACATGGCATCAAGCATAATGGCTTCACAAATAGCCCTCAGACCCCTGGCTCCGAGTTTGAATTCCACGGACTTGTCAACAATATATTCCAGCACTTCAGAAGTGAACGTGAGTTCAATGCCGTCCATTGCAAACAGCTTCAGATACTGTTTTGTAATGGCGTTCTTGGGTTCGGTGAGGATGGATCTCAATGCTTCGCGGTCAAGCGGTGTGAGATGAGTGAGCACGGGCAGACGTCCGATGATCTCGGGTATGAGACCGTATGCTCGAAGATCCTGCGGAGCAATATATTTCAGCAGGTCATCCTTGTCATATCGGTCGCGGGAACGGCTTGCATTATATCCTACAATCGTAGTATTAAGGCGGTGGGCTATTTTCTTTTCAATTCCTTCAAAGGCGCCGCCGCAGATAAAGAGTATGTTTTTGGTGTCCACAGGGATCATTTTCTGCTCGGGATGCTTGCGTCCCCCCTGCGGAGGCACGTTGACAATAGAACCCTCGAGTAGCTTCAGGAGTCCCTGCTGCACTCCTTCGCCGGAGACATCACGCGTTATTGACGGATTGTCACCCTTACGGGCGATCTTATCAAGCTCATCAATAAATACAATACCTTTTTCTGCCGCTTTTACATCATAGTCAGCATTCTGAAGAAGTCTTGTCAGGAGGCTCTCGATGTCTTCACCCACATACCCTGCTTCTGTGAGAACGGTAGCGTCAACAATGGTAAAAGGCACATGGAGCATCCGTGCAATGGTGCGTGCCAGCAGTGTTTTCCCCGTGCCCGTCTCACCTACAAGAACGATATTTGACTTTTCAATTTCAACATCCTCGGCGTCGACTTTTTGCATAAGCCTCTTATAGTGATTATAAACAGCAACAGAGAGTGTCTTTTTTGCTTTGTCCTGTCCGATGACGTACTGGTCAAGGAATTGTTTGATCTCCTCGGGTTTGCGGAGGTTTATTGCATCAATGCTGAAATTGGACTTGCTGCTGACCTCCTCCATCATGATATTATGCGCCTGCTCTATGCAGTGGTCGCATATATGTCCCTCGAGGCCGGCAATAAGCAGGTTAGCCTCTTTTTTTGTACGTCCGCAGAATGAGCATTTATCCATCAGGGAGGTTATTTTTTAGCCCTTATGAGGATTTCATCAATCATCCCGTACTCTTTCGCTTCAATGGATGTCATCCAGTGGTCACGGTCAGAGTCCTTCTCCACTTTTTCAATATCATTTCCTGAATGAAGGGCAATGATCTCAAAAAGTTCCTTTTTAAGTTTCATGATCTCCCTGGCAACTATCTCTATATCAGAAGCCTGTCCTTCCGCACCACCCATCGGCTGATGGATCATTATGCGCGAGTGTTTCAGGGCTGAACGTTTTCCTTTGGTGCCGGCAGTAAGCAGAACAGCGCCCATAGATGCAGCCATGCCTGTACAGATGGTTGCAATTTCAGCGGTGATATACTGCATTGTGTCATAGATGCCAAGGCCGGCATGCACTGAACCGCCGGGAGTATTGACATATATCTGGATATCCTTTCCCGGGTCAGAAGAATCAAGATAGAGCAGCTGTGCCTCAATAATGTTTGCCACATAGTCATCTATAGGCAGTCCCAGGAAGATGATGCGATCCATCATCAGTCGCGAGAAAACGTCCATTGAAGCCACGTTTAGCTGGCGCTCCTCAATTATAGTTGGGGAGATATAGCTGTTGTTATAGACAGATGTAAACCTGTGCATGTCAAGACTGCTGATGCCGAAATGCGATGCAGCATATTTTTCAAAATCGTTGATATTAGACATATTACGTATGTTTATTGACTTTCAAAGATATAAAATTCTCAATATATCTTTTTTACTTATTTTCAAAGAGCTTATTGAACTCCTCAATTGACACTGTATTGTCGTCTACATTTATTGCTTCTATGATGATATCCAGCACGCGGGTATCAAGCACTTTCTCAGCAATGCGGTGTGCATCATCCTCTTTGCGGAGCATGTCTTTCGCAAATGATGTTATCTGCTCGTCGGTGGCATAATAGAGACCGTACTGTGTGAACTGGGCTTTGGTGAAGACTTTGGCTTCAGTAAGTATCTCCTCTTCAGTTATTTTTACTTCATTCTCTTTTGCCAGCTTGTTTTTCACCAGCTGCCAGCGCAGGTCATCAAGGAAGTGATCAAAATCCTTTTCTATCTCTTCGGGTGTTGTCTTTTCGTTAACTCTTGTCAGCCATCTTTTCAGGAAGTCCTCAGGCAGGCTGAAGGGTGTTTTTGCCAGCACTTCCTCACGGGCATCGTTTCTTAGCTTGAACTCAGTCTCGCGGTTGAAGTACTGCCTTATCTCTTCTGTCACTTTAGCTTCAAACTCTTCAGCGGTGGAGACTATTCCCCCGCCGTAGACCTTGTCCCATAGCTCCTGGGTGTTCTCTGCCGGGGCAAAGCGGCTTACCTCCCTGATGGTGATGGTGTAAAGGCCATTCAGATATTTAACATTTTCCTTTTTAAGGCCGGTGATGCCGGCTATCTCATAATCGTTGGGGAACGCAGTGCGCAGATCGAAAGTCACTTTGTCGCCGGCCTTCTTCCCGATGAATTCCTTTTTCAGCTCCTCGTCCTTTACCAGTTCCACAGAGAGTGTGGCATCATCATTGGAGATGGCGCCGTTGGAAGAGGCGACTGACCCTTTGAGTATGTCTTTCTCCTCAGATTTTTTTACAATCCTGAACTCGCCGTGACGGCGGGCATAGTTGTCCATATAATCAAGGATCATTTTGCTGTCCGGCTCTATCAGGTAACGTGTGATCTTCTGTTTTTTGGAGAGGGCCAGTTCGAACTCAGGGGCAAGACCCAGTTCAAAGGTAAAGGTGAACTCTTCCGATTTCTCCGGATCAAAGGAGTGTTCATCATTCTTCGGCATTGGATCACCGAGGATGTCTATCTTTTCTTCCTTGATAAAGTTTGAGAGGCTGTCGGATACAAGCTTGTTGATCTCATCAACGAGGACTGAGGTGCCGTACAATTTCTTTATCATGGGGACAGGCACATGGCCAGGCCGGAATCCCTTTATAGATGCGGTCCTTTTGTATTCGCGCAGTTTTTTCTCTACAGGTTCCTCATAGTCTGCCCTGGTGATACTGATCTTTACATTCGCATTAAGTGCGTCAATGTCTTCTCTGGTGATATTCATTTCTTTATAAATTTATTCCCGACTTAAAAACCGCTGAAACGTTCGATTGTTCGACAGTTAGAGCGGTTCTTCAGTTTTGTGCGGATGAAGGGACTCGAACCCCCACGCCCTGAGGCACAAGATCCTAAGTCTTGCTCGGCTACCAATTACGACACATCCGCGTGAAATCCGGCGCAAAATTAGTAATAATTACGATGTTACAAAAGGGAGAGATGATTTTACCTTCTGAGCTCGAAGTTCTTACCCAGGTATACATTTCTGACTTGCTCATCATCAGCCAATTGATTGGAAGTGCCCTGTTTAAGTATCTTCCCTTCAAAGAGCAGGTATGCACGGTCAGTAATGGAAAGGGTCTCATGGACGTTATGGTCAGTGATGAGGATCCCTATATTCTTGTCTTTAAGGTGAGAGACTATTTCCTGGATATCTTCCACGGCAATGGGGTCTACTCCGGCAAAGGGTTCATCGAGCAGGATGAAGTTTGGCTTAAGGGCAAGTGCGCGGGCTATCTCTGTTCTTCTGCGTTCTCCACCTGAGAGCTGTATACCCATGCTCTTACGGATGCGCGCCAGTCCGAATTCAGAGAGCAGCGATTCAAGGCGTTCATGCCGTTCATCATCTTTCATATCAGACAGCTCCATGACAGCCATGATATTATCTTCGACGCTCATATTCCTGAATACTGAAGCTTCCTGGGCCAGGTATCCGATACCCAACCGGGCTCGGCGGTACATCGGGTAACCTGTAATATCTGTATCATCAAGAAAAATCTGACCTCCCTGGGGTCTTATCAGCCCTACTATCATATAGAATGTAGTTGTCTTGCCTGCACCATTGGGACCGAGGAGGCCTACTATCTCGCCCTGTTCTACCTCTACCGAGACCTCATTAACAACGGTCCGGGTCTTATATCTCTTGATCAGATTGGTGGTGTAGAGCTTCATCGCTTTTATTATTTACCGGCATACTCGGCATCTCTTGCCTCATCTGCCAGCTTCCGGTCCCTGATAACCCGGGCGGCAATAAAGATACTTACTTCGTACAATATCAGCAAGGGAAGGGAGACAAGTATCTGGCTGAAGACATCGGGAGGGGTGATAATTGCCCCCAGCACCAGAATCAGAACAATCGCATGTTTCCTGTATTTTTTCATGAATTCAGGGGTAATGACACCTATCCTTGCAAGGAAGAAGACCACGATAGGAAGCTCGAAGGTGATACCGGATGCCAGGGCCACTGAAGTTACGGAACCGATATAGGAGTTAATGTTAATCTGGTTGGTGACAACGTCAGAAACACTGTAGTTACCAAGGAAGTTAATGGAGAGAGGTATTATGATAAAATAACCGAAGGTGATTCCCGTGAGGAAAAGCAGTGAGGCTGACAGGACCGCGCCCCGGGCATATTTACGCTCTTTCTCATAGAGTGCAGGCTTGAAGAATGACCAGAATTCCCAGAAGATATAGGGAAAAGCAATGATTATGCCAGCCACCAGGGATATATTGATGTGGGTGGTAAACTGACCTGACATCTTTATGCTTATCAGCTCGATGGATTTCTGGTTGATGCAAAGGGCAGGGACGTTGACCAGGTCGGCAAACTGGCATAGCAACCTGTTGGTAATGAAGCCGGGACTGTTGGGTGCCAGTATGATATGGTCAAAGATGATGTCTTTGAACATAAACGCGATCACCGCCCCGGAGACCACTGCAATGAAGATCCTTATCAGATGCCATCTGAGCTCCTCAAGGTGCTCAAGAAAGGTCATTTCGCGCTCTTCAGTCCCTTCCTTCTTCATTCGTCCGAACATCTGCTAACTGTATTTTTTAAGGGTGTAAAGATGATAAATCTTAACGTTCAAAACAATAGCATCACAATAGTGTGAGTCACAGGATTTTTTTTGGTGATAAATAGATTTGACCCTCGGTTAAAAATTAGTTAATTTTGATATTAGGGTTAGGTTAAATACTCAGGAATTAGTATCTTTAGTTTATTGACAGTTTTTTGTTTAACAGTACAGGGGACAGAGAGGGATATGTAATGTACAACGATAAATCCATTCATGATTATCTGAAGCGTTACTTCGGTTTTGACACATTCAAGGGGAATCAGGAAGAGATCATAATGAGTGTCCTTGATGGCAAGGATACTTTTGTGCTTATGCCCACCGGCGGAGGCAAATCATTATGCTACCAGCTACCTGCGGTGATACTTGAAGGTACGGCGGTGGTCATTTCGCCGCTTATTGCCCTGATGAAGAACCAGGTTGATGCTATGCGCAACTTTAACACTACTGATGATGTTGCGCATTTTCTCAACTCATCGCTTACCAAGAGTGCCATAACGAGGGTGAGGCAGGATGTGTCACAGGGCAAGACCAAGCTCCTGTACGTGGCACCGGAGTCGCTCACCAAGGAGGAAAATATTGAGTTTCTGAGGAGTGTGAAGGTCTCATTCTATGCTGTTGATGAGGCACACTGTATCTCTGAGTGGGGGCATGACTTCAGGCCTGAGTACCGCCGTATACGTCCGATCATTGACACCATCAGGCGAGCACCCATCATTGCTCTCACAGCCACGGCAACGCCGAAGGTACAGCATGATATCATGAAAAACCTCGGCATCTCCGATGCTCAGGATTTCAAGTCGTCATTCAACCGTCCCAACCTCTATTATGAGGTAAAGGCAAAGCAGGATGCAGCCAGGGAGATCATTAAATATATAAAGAACAATACAGGCAAGTCGGGCATCATATACTGCCTGAGCCGCAAAAAGGTGGAGGAGCTGGCAGAGACGCTCAAGGTGAATGACATTAAGGCGCTGGCATATCATGCCGGGATGGATTCGCAGACGCGTTCACTGAACCAGGATAAATTCCTGATGGAGGAGGTGGATGTGATAGTGGCCACTATTGCTTTTGGGATGGGCATTGACAAGCCCGACGTAAGGTATGTCATCCATTATGACATGCCTAAGAGTCTTGAAGGGTATTACCAGGAGACCGGGCGGGCAGGGCGCGACGGGGGCGAGGGGCGGTGTATAGCTTATTACAGTTATGATGATATTGTCAAGCTTGAGAAATTCATGCAGGGCAAGCCTATTGCCGAGCAGGAGATAGGCAAGCAGCTGCTGCTTGAGACGGTGTCATATGCGGAGTCATCTACATGCCGCCGCAGGCTTTTGCTGCACTATTTCGGGGAGGAATACAAGCAGGAGAACTGCGAAGCATGTGATAACTGTCTCCACCCGAAGACACAGTTTGAGGGAAGTGATTATGTGGTGAGCATGCTTGAGACAGTGCTGGCAGTAAAGGAGAAACACAAGGCTGACCATATAGCCAAGATACTGGCAGGGACGCTTAATTCTGCTATAAAGTCGTACAAGCATCATAAGCTGGAGACATTCGGCATTGATGAAGAGAAGGATGAGCGTTTCTGGAATATGGTGATACGGCAGGCGCTGATCAACAAGATGCTGAACAAGGATATTGAGAATTACGGTCTCCTGGGGCTAACGCAGAAAGGGCATCAGTTCCTTGAAACGCCGCAGAGCTTCATGCTGAATGAGGATCATGACTATACTGATACGGAGGATGAGGAGGCTTCTTTCGGTGCGCGTACTGCGGCGGCTGATGAGGAGCTGATGAGCATACTCAAGGATCTCAGGCGGAAGATTGCCAAGCAGGCGGGACAGCCCCCGTACAATATCTTCCAGGATCCGTCGCTGGAGGAGATGGCCATACATTACCCGGTGACCATGGAGGAGCTTCAGAATATTACCGGCATTGGTGCTGGCAAGGCACAGCGTTACGGTGGTGAGGTGATTGAGGTTATCAAGGATTATGTGGCCGACAAGGAGATCATCAGGCCTCAGGATATGGTTGTCAGGTCGGTGGTGAACAAGTCGGGACTGAAAGTATATATTATACAGAGTATTGACCGCAAGATGCCTCTGGAGGATATTGCGGATGCGAAGGGGATAGAGTCAGATGACCTGCTGGGAGAGATAGAGGCCATAGTAAGTTCAGGCACCAAGCTGAACATAGACTACTATATTAATATGGTTATAGATGAGGACCGTCAGCAGGACATATACTCGTATTTCATGGAAGAAGCTGAGACGGGGGCACTGGATGAGGCCATCGGGGAGCTGGCGGGTGAGTTTGAGGAAGAGGAAATACGGCTGATGCGCATCAAGGTGCTGGCAGAGGGGAACTGATTTGGCAAAGGGCATAGAGCAAGGAGCAAGGGGTATCTTGATTTCGGCCTCTTATGTTGTTGACTGTGGGGTATTTTGCTTCCGGACCCCACCACTCGTCATCTTTTGCGGAATTCTCTCATACGGGGGAAGAAGGAGAGGAGGCCTACGGTGATGAACCAGAAGGGATAGAGGAAGTCCATAATGATAAACAGCGGGAGGGGCAGATGCTCCTCCTTTTTATTCATGGCATGGCGGGTGAGGAGGTAGTCGGGGATAAGGTGCAATAAGGAGAGCAGGGCGAGGAGGGGGAGGTAATGGGAGGAGAAGAGGGAGGCTGTGGCGGCGGCGGTGACGGCGGCGTGGCACGCCGCCGTGGCTGCGGCGAGGGCGAGGGTGGCGGGATCACGGTAGCGCCCTGCCTTGGAGGCCCAGCGTGCACGCTGCCGCAGAAGCGCCGCAGCCGATACCGCGGTAGCGGTATTCACCGCCGCCGCCGCATCAGCAAGATACCCTACATCTCCACCCTCATGCTTCACCGAATGAAGCAGAAACATATCATCACCCGAGGGAATATCCTCATGCAACTGACCGGCATGCCTTAAATATGTCTCCCGCCTGATCCCCATATTGGCACCATTGCACATCACCGGAAACCCTGACCTGGCAGTAGCCTCCGTCACACCCTGAAGCGCAGCGAATTCCAATGCACCGAAACGGGATACAAAACCCCTGCCCCGCGGCTGGTTTACACGAGCCAGTATCATGTCGGAACCGGTACGGGCATAGAAACCCGCATAGGCAGAGACCCATCCCGGTCCTACAGTGCAGTCAGCATCAGTTGTGAGTATTAACTCTCCGGAGGACTTTTCAATACCATGGCGGATGGCACTTTTCTTTCCGGTGAACGGATTATTTATTAACCTGATTTTAATAAGCGATGGCTTCAGGTTATTTGTGATGAATTCACTTACAACAACCGGTGTCCTGTCAGTGGAATTATCATTTACTACAATTACTTCAAGAAGCCCGGCAGGATAATCCTGCGCCGCAAGACTTCGAAGCAACGCACTGACAGTTGATGCTTCATTACGGCAGGCGACGACAACGGTGATGGCTGTTGCCGGAATGATATCCGGCAGCTCCACAGTGTTTTTCTTCCGGACTGTATACCACAGAGTAAATATTATAATTGAATATAAAGCTACAGGTATAATAAACAGCCAGATCATTGAGCCAAACTACCTGATCATCCACTCAAACGTCTTGTAGTGAGACCCGTTCATCCCCATAGCCTCATATGTCTTCTGCGCGTTGTGGTTCTCCGATTCCACATAGAGTCGCAGTCCCGCTATACCCGCTTTTCCCCCTTCTGATTTTACAAAGTCGTACATCATTCTGAAGATACCTTTACGGCGGTATTCCGGTATCACATAGACCGACTGAAACCACCACACATTTGCGTTGCGCCAGTCGCTCCACTCGAATGTTATCATGAATGATGCAACAATAGCGTCGTGGTCCTCAGCGACAAAATAGATGCCCTTGTCAGGATCATCAAAGACGGCATTCACACCCCTGGTAATCGTATCTGTTTTGAGTTCGAGTCCTTCCGTCTCCATGGCCATGGCCTTCTGGAAGGAGATGATTGCCGGGGCGTCGGCGGGGATTGCTTTACGGATGTTGATCATATCTATAATAATGTCACCCCTTCAGGGTTTAGATGAATAATTTTCCTCAATCTATAATAATGTCACTCCTCCGAAGTTTCCTTGCTCCATGCCCCATGCTCCATGCTAGTACTCGTCCCACGCCTTTATCTCCAGCTCTGCCTCGGTAACGGTGCAAAAGGCATGAATGAATGCCGAGGCCAGTCTGGCATTGGTAATCAGTGGTATATTATAGTCCACCGCACTGCGCCTTATCTGGTAGTCGTTGTTAAGCTCCGTTGCCGACAGGTCTTTAGGAATATTTATCACCAGGTCAACAACGCGACTGCGTATCAGGTCAACGGTGTTGGGTGAGTTTTTCTCATCCGGCCAGTATGCCACCTCCGCATCCACGCCTGCATTATTCAGAAAAACCTGCGTGCCACGCGTTGCAAACAACTTATAACCACGCTGTTGCAGCAGACGTGCTGCTTCAATAAGATCAGCCTTTGATTTGGCGGGGCCTGAAGAGATGAGCACCGCCTTTTCAGGCATGCGGTATCCCACTGAATACATTGCCTTTAGAAGAGCTTCATAGAAGCTGTCGCCAATGCATCCGACCTCACCAGTGGAGGCCATGTCAACACCCAGCACCGGATCAGCCTTGGCCAGGCGCGAGAAACTGAACTGCGAGGCCTTGACACCTACATAGTCGAGGTCAAACACTGATTTATGCGGCTTCTCCCACTCTGTCCCCAACATGACTTTTGTTGCGAGCTCAATCAGGTTTGTCTTGAGAACCTTGGACACAAACGGCATACTTCGGCTTGCACGGAGGTTGCATTCAATGACCTTGATATCATTGTCGCGGGCGAGGAACTGAATATTGAATGGTCCGGAGATTTTAAGTTCCCTGGCTATCTCACGCGTTATCCGCTTAATTCTTCTTACCGTTTCAAAATAAAGCTTCTGCGGGGGAAAGACGATTGTGGCATCCCCGGAATGGACTCCGGCATATTCAACATGCTCGCTGATGGCATATGCTATTATCTCACCCGCGGAGCCCACAGCATCAACCTCTATCTCCTTTGCATATTCAATGAACTCGGAGACAACTACCGGGTGCTCCTTGGAGACACTTGCTGCCAGCTCAAGGAAATGAATCAGCTCAGTACGGTTTGAGACCACATTCATCGCTGCACCCGACAGGACATATGATGGACGTATCAGTGCCGGGAATCCGATGGTGTCAATGAACCTGTCAATCTCATCAAGGCCGGTAAGCTCCTTCCACCGTGGCTGGTCAACACCAAGAGCATCGCACATCGATGAGAACTTATGACGGTCTTCAGCCCTGTCAATAGACTCCGGGGGTGTTCCCATGATAGGCACTCCCTGCCTGTGAAGCCTCATTGCCAGGTTATTGGGTATCTGGCCACCCATTGAGAGTATCACTCCACGCGGTGTCTCAAGGTCCACAATATCCATCACCCGCTCAAAGGAGAGCTCATCAAAATAAAGACGGTCACACATGTCATAGTCGGTGCTGACAGTCTCGGGATTATAATTTATCATCACCCCTCGCAGTCCCTCCTTACGAATTGTGTTGATGGCATTTACCGAGCACCAGTCGAACTCCACACTTGACCCGATACGGTATGCTCCTGATCCCAATACAATAACTGACCGCTTGTCATTCTCATACCATATATCGTGCTCCATCCCGCTGTAGGTCATATAAAGGTAATTGGTGACGGCAGGGTATTCGGCAGCAAGAGTGTCTATCTGTTTGACATAAGGGACAATGCCTTTGCCTTTGCGGTAACGGCGTACGCTGAGCATGGCCTCGTTAATCTTTCCGGCGTCTGCCTTTATCACATGGCGGGCTATCTGAAAGTCGCTGAAACCATTTATCTTGGCATGCAGCAATGCCTCAGTGGGGATACTTTCAACACTATTAAAAGCCTCAAGTTGCTTTTTGATATCAGCGATATTCTGCAGCTTAAAAAGGAACCAGCGGTCGATCCTGGTAAGCTTATGGATCCGGTCCACACTAATTCCCTGCTCCAGGGCTTCTGCAATGGAAAAAATGCGCATATCTGTCGGGTCCGACAGCTCCTTCTCTATATCTTCAAAGCTGAGGTTACGGTTGCTGACAAAGCCGTGCATGCCCAGGCCGGTCATCCTGAGGCCTTTTTGGATAGCCTCCTCGAATGTACGTCCGATGGCCATTATCTCACCCACACTCTTCATGCTGCTGCCTATCTCGTGAGACACACCCTGGAATTTATTAAGGTCCCATCGGGGTATCTTACATACGATATAGTCTAGTGCCGGTTCAAAGCATGCGGTTGTGGTCTTTGTCACCGAGTTCTTTAGCTGGTGGAGACCGTAGCCCAGGGCCAGTTTTGCTGCCACGAATGCCAGGGGGTAACCGGTAGCTTTGGAAGCCAGGGCGCTGGAGCGCGATAACCGTGCATTGACCTCTATGACGCGATAGTCTTCAGAATCAGGGTCAAGAGCATACTGAACGTTGCATTCGCCCACTATTCCTATATGCCGGATTATATTTATAGAGAGCTCCCTGAGCTTGTGATATTCACTGTTGGTGAGCGTCTGTGAGGGAGCAACCACTATTGACTCTCCGGTGTGGATGCCCAGAGGATCGAAGTTCTCCATGTTGCAGACGGTGATGCAATTGTCAAAACGGTCGCGGACAACCTCATATTCAACTTCTTTCCATCCTTTGAGCGACTCCTCAACAAGTATCTGGCCGGAGAAGGAGAAAGCACGCCCGGCAAGTGCTGTTAATTCATTTCTGTTTGAGCAAAATCCGCTGCCCTGTCCGCCAAGGGTATATGCAGCACGTATTATTATCGGAAAGCCAAGTTTCTCAGAAGCCACGAGTGCATCTTCAACAGTTGTCACGGCAATGCTACTCGGAGTTTTAACACCTATCTCGTCAAGCTTTATCACAAAGAGTTCACGGTCTTCTGTTTCCATGATTGACCTGACAGGTGTGCCCAGTACCTTTACCCCGTATCTTTCAAATACGCCGTCGCGGAACAATGCGGTGCCGCAGTTAAGTGCTGTCTGTCCTCCAAATGAGAGAAGTACTCCGTCAGGACGTTCACGTTCAATGACACGT
Source organism: Bacteroidales bacterium (assembly GCA_035530535.1). Classification (GTDB taxonomy): domain Bacteria; phylum Bacteroidota; class Bacteroidia; order Bacteroidales; family VadinHA17; genus SR-FBR-E99. The sequence goes on along the minus strand of DATKUS010000116.1, from coordinate 22,058 downwards.
TCAACAAATCTCGGTGTTACAGGAAGGAAGTAGATCTTGTCGGCAATTTTTTCGGAGGTCTGTACGGTGGCAATGTTGGGGTTTATGAGGACTGTGAAAATACCTTCCTCGCGCAGTGCTTTGAGAGCCTGTGACCCGGAGTAGTCAAATTCACCGGCCTCGCCTATTTTCAGGGCCCCGGAGCCCAGCAGAAGCACCTTTTTAATATCTTCCTTCATTGTCACTGTCTGGAATGCAAAAATACAACATTTTGCGAGGAGTGATCCAAAGTGACTAAAGTGACTAAAGTGAGCTAAAGTGACTAAAGTGACTAAAGTGAGCTAAAGTGACTAAAGTGAGCCCGGAGAAATAATGATAAAAGTAAGTGCATAAAAGTTTTTGTAATAAATAAAAATGTATAAATTTGCAAAATAAATGAATAATAATACAAAATGGAAAGAACATCCAGATTGATTCTGATTGAGAAGCTGATAACAGAGAATGTTGTCACCACCCAGGAGCAACTATTAGGACTTATGGAGGGAGCAGGGATAAAGTGTACGCAGGCGACACTCTCCCGCGATTTAAGGCAGATGGGTATAAGCAGGGGCTTCGATGGCAAAGGCGGTTACCTCTATATTCTCAAGGGTAGAACAGATAATAAGGCTGAGATATTCCCCGGGAATGAAAATGAAGCTATCACCGCCATGACGTGGGCACGCGGACTCCTGCTTATCAAAACACATCCGGGATTCGCAGCTGCGGTAGCAATAAAAATTGATATGGCTGGCAGATATGAGATTGCCGGCACCGTGGCCGGAGATGACACAATATTGCTCATTCCCCGCGATAATATTAGCAATGAAGCGGTTGAAGAGTGCCTCAACCTGATATTTCAAAGTAATAAATGAATAAAAATACAGAATGAAAAAAGTAATGCTTGCATATTCCGGTGGCCTTGACACCTCCGTTATTTTAAAATGGCTCATAAACAAAGGATATGATGTAATAGCCTATGTGGCTGATGTAGGCCAGGCTGATGATTTTGAGGCTGTACGCCTGAAGGCCCTGGTCATTGGTGCCTCGAAGGTCATAATTGAAGATCTTAAGAGGGAGTTTGTAACCGACTATATCTTCAAGGCCGTTAAGGCCAATGCAGTATATGAAGACCGCTATCTTCTTGGCACTGCGCTGGCGCGCCCGCTGATAGCTAAAAAACAGATCGAGGCTGCCATTGAATATGGTGCTGACTATGTTGCTCACGGTGCCACCGGTAAAGGCAATGACCAGGTACGTTTTGAGCTGTCATATTATGCATTGAAACCCGATATTAAAGTTATCTCGCCATGGAAGGATGCTGAGTTTCTTTCACAGTTCCAGGGCAGGTCTGATATGATAAGATACGCTGCCGGCAATCGAATACCCGTCAAAGCCTCCATCTCAAAACCATACAGTGAGGATGACAACCTGATGCATATCAGTCATGAGGCCGGAATACTTGAAGATCCTCTCTATTTTGCAGGCAAAGACATACTCGAGAAGATGGTGATGCCCATGGATGCACCTGATAAAGAGACTCATATCTCAGTGACATTTAAAGACGGCATACCGGTGAAAGTTACCAACAGGGATGACGGAACTACCTGTGAAGATCCCCTTGAACTCTTCACTTATCTTAATAAGCTTGGCGGGATAAATGGCATAGGACTTCTCGATATGGTCGAGAACAGATTTGTCGGCATAAAGTCGAGGGGTATCTATGAGACACCAGGCGCCACAATCCTTTATGCCGCACATAAGGATATTGAAGGTATTGCCATGGACCGTGAGGTGATGCGCCTGCGTAACATGCTCGCTCCTGTTTTTGCAGAGCTTGTTTACAATGGCTTCTGGTTCTCACCTGAGATGGACTTCCTTCAGGCAGCTATGGACAAGAGCCAGGAGGTCATTGACGGAATTGTCCATTTGATACTTTATAAAGGCAATATTATTATCGAAGGACGTGAGTCATCTTCGTCGTTATATAATAAAGAATTGTCAAGTATGGATATTGAAGGCGGGTTTAACCAGACTGACAGTCTCGGATTCATCCGCATAAATGCCATACGCCTTATGGCTCATCATGCCATAATGGAGGCTACCAGGAAAAAAGTTACGGAAAATGCATTTGTGGGATAAAGGAATCAAAACCCGTGAGGGTGTGATCATTTTTACATGCGGCCGCGACAGGAGTTATGATGAGAGGCTGGCTGAATATGATATAGCTGGATCGATGGCTCATACCGTCATGCTTGAGAATTGTGGTATCATCAGCACTGAAGAAAAGAGACAGCTTCTCCGGGGCCTCTCTTCACTCTTTGCAGAGGCTGAAAAGGGGCAGATGAAGATAGGGAATGATTATGAGGATATTCATTCTTACATTGAATTCCGCTTACGTGAGTTTACCGGTGAGGCAGCAGGCAAGCTTCATACAGGGAGATCACGCAATGACCAGGTATTAACCAACATACACCTGTGGTTAAGAGATGAGTCTTCTCTCCTCGCTGCTGAGCTTTATCAGCTTGCCGTACTCTTCCTCGGCTACAGTGAGAAGTATAAAGGACACCTCATGCCCGGTTTTACACATATGCAGCCGGCCATGATGTCATCATTCGGACTCTGGTTTGCTGCTTATGCTGAAAGTCTCTGTGATGACCTGCAGATGCTTTCCAATGCGGCGGCTTTTGCCGCTGCATCACCTCTGGGGACAGCGGCAGGCTACGGCACCACACTTCCCATAAACCGGGAGCTTACTGCATCATTGCTTGGCTTCGAAAGGCTGATCATTACTTCGCCTTATGCCCAGATGAGCAGGGGCCGTACTGAACGCACAATGATCCAGGCAATAGCCTCAGCGGCAAACACCCTCGGGAGGTTTGCATCAGAAGCTGTTCTGTTCATGTCACCTGGATATAATTTTTTGACACTCTCTGAAGATTTTACTACTGGCTCTTCCATAATGCCCCAAAAGAAGAATCCTGATCTTTTTGAATTGCTGAGGGTACGATGTAACAGGCTGCAAGGAAAATCCAATGAGGTCACTTTAATGATCACTAATCTGGCATCAGGATATAACAGGGATTACCAGGAGCTAAAGGCATTACTTTTTGATGCTTTTGATGAGATCAGAGAAATTGTGGCAGTAACGACAATGGCCTCAGAGGGACTGATATTGCGGGAAGATATTATGACGGACGAAAAATACAATGTTATTTTTTCCGTTGAGGAGGCAAATGCCATGGTCATCAAAGGTGTCCCGTTCAGGGATGCATACAGGGCTGTCGCTGAAAAGATAGGCTCTGGTTTATTTAAAGCCACCACTCCGTCAGACTACACCCATACAGGCAGTATCGGTAACACAGGCGAGGGCTTGATAAGAGCGCGGGTAGAGAAATTAATGAAGCACTTTAACGGTGGTATTTCTCTGCAGGAGCTGGTCCTGAAGATCGTGAAGGAAGCTTTCCTGTAAAAGAATAATGTCATCGCCCGGGATTTTGTTGATTTATGACGGTCTTAGGGCTATAATAATATCAACCCTTCGGGTTTGACAAAGTGCTCACTAATGCCTATTGTCTGCTGCCTTACCTGCCGCTTTTTCAATATTATCAATGAACACGTCAAACAGAAAGTCCGTATCTGTGGGGCCGCCTGAGGCCTCGGGGTGGAACTGCGTGGAGAAGAAGGGTTTTGAGGTATGCTTCATTCCCTCATTGGTGTTGTCATTGACATTTATGAAGAGAGGCTCCCACCCTGAGGGCAGTGTTTTGTTATCCACTGCAAAGCCGTGATTCTGAGAGGTGATGTAAGCCCTGTCAGTTCCCACCATCAGTACCGGCTGGTTATGGCTGCGGTGACCGTAACGAAGCTTGTATGTGTCACCACCGGCTGCCAGCGCCATCAGCTGGTTGCCGAGGCAGATGCCGAATATAGGCTTGTCGCCTCCGAGCGACTTCCTGATATTATCAATTGCTGCAACGCACATAGTTGGGTCTCCCGGACCGTTTGACAGAAAAAGTCCGTCATATTCCTCCACGCTGTGGTCATAATCCCACGGCACCCTGATAATGGTTGTATCGCGCTTCAAAAGGTTGCGGATTATGTTGTATTTCACACCGCAGTCGACAAGCACAATCCGATATTTGCCGTTACCGTAAACCTTTCGTGACGAGGTGCTTACCTCCGCCACCAGGTTTACTTTGTTTGGGTCATAGAACTCAGTGTGGGTTCCTTCAGGCTCCACTTTCCCAAGCATGGCTCCTTTCTCACGTATCCTTTTTGTCAGGGCACGGGTGTCAATTCCATAGATGCCCGGCACATTACTCTTCATCAGCCATTCATCGAGGCTCTGGATGGCATTCCAGTGGCTGTACTGAAATGAGTAGTCAGATACGATAAGGGCTGAGATATGCACTCCTGATGACTCATAAAAAAGGAAGAGATCATCCTGTTCTTCCTTGCCCGGCGCTCCGTAGTTACCTACAAGAGGATAAGTGAGGCAGAGCACCTGGCCACGGTATGACGGGTCAGTGAGGCTCTCAGGATAGCCTGTCATGGCGGTGTTGAAGACCACCTCCCCTGCGGCAGCTACGGATGCCCCAAATGACCAGCCCCTGTAAACAGTGCCGTCCTCAAGTGTCAGCTTTACCTGTAATCTTTTCTCTGCCATTATTTAAGAGTTAATTGCCTGATCTATCTGTTTCAGGGCTTTTTCCACTACAGACCGGGGACATGCCAGATTGATACGCATGAATCCTTCTCCACCGGGACCGAAGGCTGATCCCTCGTTCATACCTACACCGGCCTTTTCCACAAAGAACCTCTGCAGCTCTTTTCCGCCCAGGCCCATCAGCCGGCAGTCGAGCCACATCATATAGGTCGCTTCAGGCTTTACAGGTTTTATTTGCGGAATCAGTTCATGACAGTAGTCCAGAACCAGATCAACGTTTCCCTGAATATATTGAAGCATGTCAGAGAGCCATTCGCTGCCATGGGAATAAGCTGCTTCAGAGGCAATGTCCCCGAAAATATTTCCAAGGTGCATATGAAGGCCTTCAAGCACACTTTTGTATTTCTCTCTCAAGCCCGGATCTTGTATTATCATTGAGGAAGTTGAGAGTCCTGCCAGGTTAAAAGTCTTGCTGGGAGCCATACATGTTACGGTGATGGATGCAGCCCTGTCAGATATTGATGCAACGGGCACATGTACGTTTCCCGGAAGCATCAGGTCAGAGTGTATCTCATCGGACAGGATAATGATCCCCATGCTATAACATATGTCTACCAGTTCCGACAGCTCCGAGAGGTGCCATGCTCTACCTACAGGGTTATGAGGGTTTGAAATGATTATAAGTCTTGTTGCCGGTGTGATAATTTTCCGGAGTCCTTCATAGTCCATGACCCATCCCCCGGCTGTCTCTTTCAGGTTATTATATAACAGTTTGCGGCCGTGATCTTTTACGGCCCTATGAAAAGGAGTGTAAACGGGAGGTTGAATGATTATTTCATCACCGGCATTTGTGAAAGCCAGTGTGCACATGTTCAGCGCCGGAACCACTCCGGGGCTGAACTCTATCCATTCACGTTTAATATCCCACCTGTGGTGTTCAGAAACCCACCTGATAAAAGCATCAAAATAGCTGTCGGGTCTGAAGGAGTATCCCAGTATTTCATGTTTTATCCTCCCGGAGATGGCTTCAGTGATGAAGGAGGGTGTTTTGAAATCCATATCGGCTACCCACATAGGGATAACATCGGCTTTGCCGAAGACCTCTTTTCTCCAATCGTATTTGATGCAATCGGTGCCTTCCCGGTTAATAATCTCGTCAAAATTCCACATCTGGCGTCGGTGTTTTTCCGGGGTGTAAAGATAGGGAAAATAGAAGATGAACAAAACTGCGGTTGCGAACGTTTGAATAGTGTTCTTAATGTCAATAAATATTACATGAGCTAAAAGCTCATGCTTGGATAAATATTAGTTAAAAAAAGTTGTTTTCTGATAAGTAAATGTTATAATTTTACACACTGAATTCTAAGAACAAAAACCATATTATGAAACAGACTCTCTTAAAGTTACTTGTCGCTGTGATGATCATTGCGGTGGCCGGTGTCTACTCCTGCAAAAACAGGGGTGAATCGAAAAACAAGACCCAGGTAAATGCGATTGAAGGACAGGTTATCGAGCAGAAGATTGAAGAAAACGTTTATCCTCTTCCTACCTCAGCTGAGGTTATTAAGAAACTCAGTGACCTTGACCTTGGTTATATTCTGGGAGCCTCTAATCCACCGTCAGGTTCCAGGAATTATGTATCAAGCTATGCAAGAGCTGTAAATCTAGGCGTTTTCGGGGCAGATCTCAGCTATGCCACTTTATATAATATGCAGCAGGACGTAATTGACTACCTGGGGGCAATGCGCAATATGGCCAATGACCTGAATCTGTCAAAGATATATGATGAGTCACTTTACGATGAGATCAAAGCTAATTTTGATAAACGTGACAGTCTTGTGACCATTCTTACTGATGCTTTTGACCGCACCTATTCTTATATGATTGATGCCGGTCAGGCCAACCTGGCTCTGCTGATGGTTGGAGGCGCATGGGTTGAGGGCATGCATCTTACCCTTAGCGTTTCAGAATCCGGCGGTCATCTTACCGGTTTTGAATCTGTATTGCTGGAACAGAAAAAATCATTTGAGATGTTTGAGGAACTTGCTAAGCCACATACTGATGATGCGCTTGTCTCTGAGTTCCTGAAAGGTCTCCAGCCTGTCAGGGATGTTTATGCAACCCTTACCACCAGCCTGACGATGCAGAATATCGAAGATCTGAAGAAAGCCGTTGGACAGGTCAGGGCGGCTCTGATTAAATAAATAATAGAAATTCCAAAAGGCCGCAAAGAAAAGTTTGCGGTCTTTTTTTTGAAAACGATGAGGGAATCAGTTTTACATGCGCTGATACATATTTTTGCCATTATCTCTACAGTTAACCCGGGAGGGGTGACTCCGAGAGGCAAGAAGATCCTGCGCAGTTATCTGCGTCGTTATCTCAACCAGGAACTTGAGGAAGAGTATTTCAAACTTTATGAGAACAACCTCCATTTCTACGATCGCGAACTGAAAACCGTCGGCGAGGGTGAACTCTCTGATGAAAACTCACTGATCACATTCCAGATCACAAACATCTGCCGTCAGATCAAGAAGGGGCTCTTCATTGAAGAGCGAATGATAGTCTTTCTGCAACTGCTTGAGTTTGTTTATGAAGATGGCTCCATCTCGGAACAGGAGTCGTCAATAGTGGAGATCGTCGCACGTACCTTCAACATTTCTAAGAAGGAGAACACGAATGCATCAGCTTTCATCCTGGGAATGAAGTTAGACAGGATCTCCGCGGATGCTTTTCTTGCCATTGAAGGTGAGGAGAACATTGGGGAGTCAGCTTCCAAGTATTCCAACTACCACGACTGGCACCACATGGTGGTAAAGGGACTGAAAGGCACTATTTATGTATTGTTCATTGAGAGTACCGGTCATATGCTTTTTGTCTATGACGGCAAGGTCCAGCTTCATTTCAAGGGACGTAACATTGTGCCGCTCAGGCCTTTCCTCCTTGACCCCGGGGTAAATATCCGCGGTCAGATCTTGTCAACAATTTATTATACTTCTGTTTTCAGGAAGTTCATTAAGGACAATTTTGTTGAAGACATAGTATTTGAAGGCCAGAATATTGAATTCAGCTTTAAGGGATCCGATAACGGCGTTCAGCCTATGAGTTTCCAGATAAAATCAGGAAACATGGTAGGTATAATGGGAGGCAGCGGAGTAGGAAAGAGCACCCTCCTGAATATTCTTAACGGAAAGATAAGACCCCAGGGAGGGTCAGTGTTTATAAATGGCTATGACCTTCATAATGAGCCCGAGGAATTTACAGGCCTTCTTGGATATGTGCCCCAGGATGATCTGCTTATTGAAGAGCTCACGGTCTATCAGAACCTTTACTATAATGCAAAGCTTACTTTTGGCAACTATGATGAGGCAAAGCTCAACGAGGTTGTCAAGGCAATGCTGGATCAGCTTGACCTTTTTGACATAAAAGATCTTCTGGTAGGAGATCCTCTTAATAAAAAGATAAGCGGGGGGCAGCGAAAGAGGCTCAACATAGGACTTGAGCTTATGCGTGAACCGGCTGTTCTGTTTGCTGATGAGCCCACGTCAGGTCTCTCTTCTCATGACTCAGAGAAGGTGATGGATCTTCTGAAAGACCAGGCTGTAAGCGGGAAGCTGATCTTTGTCATCATTCATCAGCCCTCTTCGGACATCATGAAGATGTTTGACAGGCTCTGGATATTGGACAAAGGGGGGTATATGATCTATGACGGAGACCCTGTTGATGCTCTCGTCTATTTCAAAACAGAGACTTCGCAGGCTAATGCTGCCGAGAGTGAATGTCCTACCTGCGGCAATGTGGAGACCGATGAGATACTCAAAATAATAGAGGCAAAAGTTGTCGACAATAGCGGTAAACGCGGGCAGGAGAGACAGGTTACGCCTGTGGAATGGTATCACAGGTATAAGCAGAAGATGGAGCCTTCCATCACCGGTCAGCCGGAAATGAAGCCACTTCCTCCCAGCAACTTCCTTGTTCCTGAAAAGACTAAGCAGATACGTACCTTCGTCAAGCGAAACCTTGTACGCAAACTTGCTGACAGACAGTATATTGTGATCAACATGCTTGAGCCTCCCCTGCTCGCATTTATTCTTGGTTATTTCTCAAAGTATGTGACTGACGGAGTTTATCTCTTCTCTGAAAACAGGAACTACCCGGTCTTCCTCTTTATGAGTGTTATTGTTGCACTCTTTTTAGGTCTTACCGTGAGTGCGGAAGAGATATTCAGGGACAGAAAGATACTTGAGAGAGAAAAGTACCTGAACATCAGTCGTTTGAGCTACCTGGTATCAAAGATATTCCTTCTTTTCGGGCTCTCTGCCATACAAACCTTTGTCTTCGTGATCGTATCACAGTCCATTCTCGATGTACAGGGCATGATGTGGAGACAATGGCTGATACTCTTTACAACCTCGTGTTTCGGGAATATGGCGGGGCTGAACATCTCCTCCGGCATGAAATCTGTGATAAGCATTTATATTCTTATTCCACTGATACTGGTTCCCGAGCTTTTACTTGGGGGTGCGATGATACGGTTTGACGACCTCCATGAAACGATGAGCCGAAAAATATATGTGCCGGTCATCGGGGATATGATGACCACCCGGTGGTCTTATGAAGCTATGGCCGTGGAACAGTTCCGGGCCAGCGAATACATGAAACCCTATTTCGAGACGGAAATTGCCATAAGCCGGTATGACTGGCGTTCCTCATTCCTTATACCCGACCTTAAAAAGAAAAGCAACGAATGCGCATGGGCTTATGGCAAACCTGAATTTGCCCAGGCCTTCAATAGCAACATCATGAAGCTTAAATACCATATTAATGACCTAAGCCAGGAGGCGGGTTTTGATGATACCCGGATAATCCAGATTCTCGGTGAACCTGGATTTACGCAGGACAGGGCTTATATTGTCAATCATTTTCTTGACTCTCTCCAGAAGTCGGTCAGGAAGAAATATCTTGCCTTCACCGCAGTTAAGGAGGGCATAACTGACAGCATTACCAGGGTTGAAGGTCGTGAAGAACTTGTGAGACGCAGGGAAAGGACTCACAATAAAGATATGGCGGACATATTGTTGAATCGTACGGTACAGAAGAAGACCCTTGATATAAAGGACCGCATAATTCAAAAATCGGATCCGATTTTCATGGAACCGGGATCGAAGTACGGACGTGCTCATTTCTATGCACCCTTTAAACGTCTGGGGTCATGGCGAATTGGGACTCTCTGGTTTAACATGGGTGTTATATGGTTCATGAACACCCTGCTCTTCTTGACACTTTATTATGATTTACTTAAACGGGGCATAAACCAGCTTGAAAAGATGAAAATACCAGGTTTCGGACCTGACAGACTTATACCCGGATGGGAAACAATAAAGTAAGGGCAAAGAAGCATCTTGGGCAACACTTTTTGAAGGACAGGAAGATTGCCGTCTCTATAGTTGAATCGCTAAAGGCAGATGACTGTGATACAGTGGTTGAGATTGGCCCCGGCATGGGAGTGCTGACGGAATTACTTGTCCTGAGGAAATTAAAAAGTTTTAAGGTTGTAGAGATTGACAGGGAGGCGGTTGATTATCTCCGGAAAAACCTCAACGGAATTGATGAGATAGTCAGCGGCGATTTTCTGGAACTTGATCTTGAAGTGCTGGGAAAGGGAAAGATGGCCGTCATCGGTAACTTTCCTTACAATATCTCCAGCCAGATCTTTTTCAAGATCCTGGGCAACCGGAACAAGGTCACAGAGGTCACCGGAATGGTGCAGAAGGAGGTAGCTGAACGTATCTGCTCTGCTCCGGGAAGCCGTGTTTACGGCATCCTCAGTGTTCTGCTCCAGGCCTGGTATGATATAGATTATCTTTTTACTGTCAGCGAGAGTGTTTTTTCGCCTCCTCCAAAAGTCAAATCGGCAGTGTTACATCTGACACGCAACAGCCGAACCACACTTAACTGTGACGAGGCACTTTTTCTTTCAGTGGTAAAGAGGTGTTTTAACCAACGAAGAAAGATGATCCGGAATCCCATCAGGTCAATGGTCAGGCCTGATGCGAGTGACCATCCTTTGCTGACAATGAGGCCGGAACAGCTGTCGGTGGAGAAGTTTGTTGAATTGACAAACTGGGTCTATCTGAACAGACCGGGGAAGAGCAGCAACGGCTGAAGACTTTATCAGAAAGAATAGCCGATAGCTTCTACAGGATTCATCCTTGAAGCCGATGAAGCCGGTGCAAAGCCTGCGACTATCCCTATGGCACCGGAGATCATTATCGCAAGGATTATGTTTCCGGCGGTCAGGAACATATTAAGATTGTAGGCGTAATTTACAAAGAGAGTACCCAGGAAAATAATGATCAGTCCCAGTATCCCTCCGGTAATTGACAATAGCACTGATTCTATCAGGAACTGAAGAAGGATAAACCTGCGTTTGGCGCCCAGAGCCATCTGTATCCCTATAATGCTCGTTCGCTCCCTTACTGACACAAACATGATATTGGCTATGCCGAAGCCTCCTACCAGTATTGAGAATCCTCCTATGAGCCATCCTGCCACATTGATACCTGCAAAGATAGGTTCAAGTGTCTGCGTGATCTGGCTGGCCTGGTTTATGGAGAAATTGCTCACTTCGCCCGGACTGAGTCTTCTTGCAGACCGAAGTATCATTGTCACTTCATCAGAGAGTTCCTGGATTGATATGCCCTCTTTACCCCGGATCATTATATCGGAATTCAGGTAACGGTTGCGGAAATTGATAAAATGACGACCGAAACTAAGGGGTATCAGCATGAGCTCATCCATTCCGCTATCGCTTATTCCTCCCTTGCCTTCTTTCTTGAATGTACCTATTACCAGGGTTTTGAAACCGCCTATGGATATCTCTTTTCCAACAGGTTCAAGGTTATTGAAAAGCCTTTCTGCGATTTCTGCACCTATAATAACCACCGGTTTTCCTGAATTCGATTCTGTTTGAGAAAAGTAACGGCCCTTCTCAATCTCAAAAGACCGTACCTGTTCAAAGTCGTGTGTTACCGCTGTAACGTATGCATCACTGACGGAGTTACTTCGGAACTTCACTGTCCGCGGGGTAAATACAGAATAGCATACCGCGCCTGCCGCAGACGATTTTTTCAGCACAGCCTCATAATCTTCCGGAGACGGTGCAGGCCACCGGATCATATCCCACCATTTAATATCAGGAGTCGGGGTCCATGGCATCTTCTCAACATAAACCGTGTTGTCTCCCAGTGACTCTATGCTTGTCCTGATGCCGTTCTCCATCCAGTCGAAAACGGTGAATACTGAAATGATGGAAACTATTCCTATCGTAATTCCGAAAAGGGACAAAAATGTTCTTAACTTATTAACTGCTACAGAGTTAAAGGCAAATATAAAAGCTTCTCTGAATAATCTCCACAACATTGTATGATAATTATATAAGCCCAAAGATACTGAAATAAAAAACAGCAAAATCTCCGCAATAATTCATCAGATCAAATATTTAAGAAATCATTGGTTGTCAAAAAAAATATATATTTTTATCGGGTTGCAATGTCAGGGGGTACGCTTGATCTAATTAGCATATAATGAGTGATATAAAAATAAAGAGTGCCTTTATTTCTGTATTTTATAAAGAGGGGCTTGAAGTCATTGTAAAAAAGCTTGCTTCACTGGGTGTCAGCATAGTTTCAACCGGAGGTACTTACAGTTTTATCAGAGAAGCAGGTATCAGTGCCGGTAAAGTTGAAGATATAACCACATACCCTTCAATACTCGGGGGCAGGGTAAAGACGTTGCATCCCGGTATTTTCGGTGGCATACTTGCACGCAGGGACGATGAGTCTGACATGAGGCAGGTAGCAGAATATAACATTCCTCTTTTTGACCTTGTCATAGTTGATCTGTATCCTTTTGAAGAGACTGTTGCCGGTGGTGCTTCGGAAGAAGAGATTATTGAAAAGATTGACATAGGAGGGATCTCCCTGATAAGGGCCGGAGCCAAGAATCATAAAGATGTGGTGATTATATCCTCACGCAGCCAATACGGTGAATTGCTTGAGCTTCTTGAACAGCGGGGCGGCTTTACCACTTATGAAGAGCGTTACCGTTTTGCACTGGAGGCCTTTAATATGAGTTCCCATTATGATACAGCTATTTTTAACTGGTTCAACCGCCACAGGGTAACTGAAGTATTCAAACATAGCATTGTCACTCATGAGCCTTTACGCTACGGTGAGAATCCTCACCAGAAAGGCGTATTCTTCGGTGATCTGGGACTGATCTTTGACAAGCTTCACGGCAAGGAGATCTCATATAACAACCTTCTGGATATTGATGCAGCTGTCTCCCTGATTGATGAATTTGATGAGACAACCGTGGCGATATTAAAGCATAACAATGCCTGTGGTGTAGCATCGCGGGAGATCGTTAAAGAGGCCTGGCAAGATGCCCTGGCATGCGATCCGGTTTCTGCCTACGGGGGCGTTGCCGTTTTAAACAGGCCTGTTGATGAAAGCGCCGCTACCGAAATGGACAAGATATTCCTTGAGGTAGTCATTGCTCCCTCATATAGTGAAAAGGCTCTTGCAATACTTAAGCAGAAAAAGAACAGGATCATTCTTCTCCGCAAGCATTCCGGTCCTGATACCGTTGTCTTCAGGTCAATGCTTGGTGGGGTGCTCTGGCAGGAGCGCGACAAAAACAATGAGACATCTGCAGGGATGATTGCCGTTACCGAAAAGCATCCCGAAACTGATGAATATACTGACCTGGTTTTTGCAAACAGGATTGTCAAACACAGCCGGTCAAATGCCATTGTACTGGCAAAAAACAGGCAGCTATGTGCCAGCGGTATAGGACAGACATCTAGGATAGATGCGCTGAAACAGGCGATAGACAAAGCGGGGAGTTTCGGGTTTGATCTTGACGGTGCGGTGATGGCTTCGGATGCATTCTTTCCCTTTGCTGATTCTGTACAGGCTGCGGTTGAAGCCGGTATTAAGGCCATTGTTCAGCCCGGAGGGTCCGTCAGGGATCAGGATTCAATAGACTTCTGCAATAAGAAAAATATAGCTATGGTATTTACGGGTATCAGGCATTTTAAACATTGAAAACAATAAGAAAAAGTATAATTAATCCATGGGTCTATTTTCATTTTTAACACAGGAGATCGCAATAGATCTCGGAACAGCAAATACTAACATTATTGCAAACGACAAGCTGGTGGTTGATGAGCCGTCGATTGTAGCTATTGACCGGGCTACGGGGAAGCTGATTGCAATAGGCGAAAAGGCACGGCAGATGCACGGCAGAACGCATGAGAACATCCGTGTCATACGGCCGCTGAGAGATGGTGTCATCGCCGATTTCAACGCTGCCGAACTTATGATCAGAGGTATGATCAAAATGATCAATCCGGGACCAAGGTTTTTCTCCCCGTCGTTGCGCATGGTGGTCTGCATACCTTCAGGAAGCACAGAGGTAGAGATAAGGGCTGTACGCGACTCTGCAGAGCATGCCGGCGGACGTGACGTGTATCTCATTTATGAACCCATGGCTGCAGCAATAGGTATTGGCCTTGATGTGGAAGCACCGGAGGGATGCATGGTTGTTGATATCGGGGGCGGTACTACAGAAATTGCTGTCATCGCACTGGGCGGGATAGTATGCAACAAGTCTATTCGTGTTGCCGGAGACGGATTTACAGCTGACATACAGGCTTATATGAGGCATCAGCATAACATCAAAATAGGCGAGAAGACAGCTGAAGATATCAAGATTGCTGTGGGAGCCGCTCTGCCTGATATTGAAAATCCGCCTGCCGATTATATTGTTCGCGGACCGAACCTCATGACTTCATTGCCCATTGAGATACCTGTCTCATATCAGGAAATAGCCTATTGTCTTGATAAATCACTCACCAAGGTTGAGGCAGCAATCCTCCAGGTTCTTGAACAGACGCCCCCGGAACTTTATGCTGATATTGTCATGAAAGGAGTGTTCCTTGCCGGTGGTGGCGCACTGCTGAAAGGACTTGACAAGCGCCTGACAGAAAGGATAAACATACAGTTCAGAGTAGCTGAAGATCCGCTGCATTCTGTAGTGAGAGGTACCGGTGTGGCTTTGAAGAATGTCGATAAGTTCCAGTTCCTTATGAGATAATGCCATCCATGAATGAGAAGTCTTCTCAACTTCCTCCTCAGGTATAAATCCCTGATCTTATTCCTTATGATGGAAGGAGTGGCTCTTTTCATGCTCTCCTCATCACACAATTACCATCAGACGGTTGCCTCCAACATTGCAAGAACCATCTCAGGCGGCCTTACGGAAAGAGTGGAGAAAGGACGCTCATATTTCATGCTGAAACGGATAAACAGAGAGCTGGTCAGTGAAAACCTGATGCTCAGGCAGAGACTTGAGACTCTGAAAAAGGAACCGGCCACATCATTCACTTCCATCTCAGACACCTTGCGAGGTCTTAGCTACAATTACCTGGATGCTAAGGTGGTAAACAATTCAATAAACAGGCAAAAGAATTTCATTACCCTTAACAAGGGACGCCGTGACGGTGTCATAAACGGTATGGGAGTGGCATGCAGTGAAGGTGTTCTGGGGATAGTAGTGGGAGTATCTCAGAATTTTTCTGTGGCTATGTCCCTTCTGAACGTTGACTTCAGGCTGAGTTCAAGCATTGCCCATAATGATTATTTCGGATCACTGGCCTGGGACGGTAAGAACTACCGTTATGCTCAGCTCTCAGAGATACCGCACCATGTCATTGTCACAGCCGGGGACACCATCGTCACCAGCGGCTTTTCAGCCATCTTTCCTCCCGGCATAATGGTTGGCACCCTTACAGGTGATCAGCGGAAGGGAGGCGACTTTGTAACGCTTAAAGTTGAGCTTTCTCCCGATTTTAAGAGACTCACCAATGTTTATATCATCGGAGGCCTTCATAAAGATGAGATAAGGATACTCGAAGAGGAGGTGGTGAATGAATAGCATACTGAAATATTCGGGATTTTTTATCTTACTGATACTATTACAACTACTGGTATTCAACAACATACAGTTCAGCGGCTACGTCAACCCCTATGTATATGTGATGCTGATCATTATCCTTCCGCTATCCATGCCTTCTTGGATTGTGCTCATTATAGCATTCCTGGCAGGTTTTATCATTGATGCGTTTTCAGGGACGATGGGAGTTCACACTTTTGCCACGGTAATGGCTGGCTTCGTGAGGCCATGGATCATTTCGCTCAATATGACTCATGAGGCTGCTGATCCTGACACCTCACCCTCAGTGCAGAATAACGGGCTACGCTGGTTTTTTCTCTTTGCCGGGATGATCGTCCTGGTGCATCATCTCTCTCTTTTTTATGTTGAGGTCTTCAGTTTCACGGGATTCTTCAGGACTTTACTGAGGGTATTACTGAGCACACTTTTTACCACCTTCTTTATTGTGTTCATTGACCTGATAAGATCGCGCAGATGAGGGAGGATTCATGAAAGACCGTTACGCCAACAGAAAGTATTTCATGATGGCCCTGGTGATAGTTGCCGGTGCTGCACTTGTCATCAGGCTATTCTTTATACAGGTCGTCGATAAGACTTACCGTACTTCAGCAGAAAATAATGTGCTGAGGTACGTGACCCAGTTTCCGGCACGGGGGCTTATCTATGATCGCAAGGGCGAACTGATTGTATATAATCAGGCTGCCTATGACCTTCTTGTCATTCCGGGTCAGATCACACCTTTTGACACAGCCCGTTTCAACGAGATACTGGGGATCACCAGGGAGGAATTTCTCGCGAGGCTTAAGGTAGCCCGAAGCTACTCACGTTACACACCCTCGGTATTTATGAAGATGATATCATCCGAGACCTACGGACTGCTACAGGAGGAGATGTATCATTTTCCCGGATTTTATGTTCAGGCCCGTACATTAAGAAAATACACCCATCCCGTTGCTTCACATCTGCTCGGTTATGTAGGAGAGGTTGATGATAAGCTTATAGCAAAGGAGAAATACTACAGGTCAGGAGACTATATCGGGGTGAGCGGCATTGAGAAATCATACGAGTCACAGCTGCGCGGAAAGAAGGGAGTCAACATTTTCCTGGTCGATGTCCATAACAATATTAAAGGCTCATATGCTGACGGCAGATATGATACAACATCCGTCCCCGGCACTGAACTTTACTGTACTATTGACCTTGATCTGCAGCAATACGGAGAAATGCTCATGAGGGGAAAGACAGGTTCAATTGTGGCTATTGAACCTTCAACAGGCGAGATACTTGCTCTGGTCTCCTCTCCGGCTTATGATCCTTCGCTGCTGGTAGGTCGCATGAGGTCAGACAATTTTTCCAGGCTCCTGTCTGACACTATCAACCCGCTCTTTGACAGGGCTCTTATGGCATCCTATCCTCCGGGGTCAACGTTCAAGATTATAAACGGACTGATTGGGCTCCAGGAAGGGGTTATAAGGTCATCCTCGACTTTCGGATGCAGTATGGGTTACCATGCCGGATCACTGACAGTTGGTTGCCATTCTCACAGGTCGCCACTCAATCTCCCGGATGCAGTGATGATCTCATGTAATGCATGGTTCTGCAATGCTTTTCGCGGAATCCTTGAGAACAGGAAATACTCTTCTGTAGGCGATGCCTTTGACAGCTGGAGGAATTACCTTGTGGCTTTCGGATTCGGGAATAAGCTGGGGATTGACCTTCCCAATGAGCTTTCCGGTTTTATCCCTGCAAGGAACTATTATGACAGGTATTACGGTAAAGACAAGTGGAAGGCGCTGACAGTCATATCCCTTGCCATTGGACAGGGAGAGATTGGGACAACACCTCTGCAGATGGCAAATATGGCGGTGATAATTGCAAACAGAGGGTATTTTTATATACCTCATGTGGTAAGGAAAATTGGTGAAGAGGGAACCTCGGCTGCTCTTTATTCGCAACAATATGTAACCGGGATTTCCCCGGAGAATTTCCTTCCCATTATTGAGGGGATGGAGGGTGCAGTAAACGGAGGCGAAGGAGCAACAGCACGCGGCGCAGCCCTTGACAGCATAATCGTCTGCGGCAAGACGGGAACAGCGCAGAACCCGCACGGCAAAGACCACTCCATTTTTGTAGCTTTTGCCCCGAAAGAAAATCCCGGGATTGCCATTGCAGTGTATGTTGAAAACGCAGGCTTCGGATCCACTTTTGCATCTCCTATAGCCAGCCTCATGATAGAAAAATATCTGACAGGGAAGACTAAGAGAAGATATCTTGAGGAACGGGTGCTGAATACAATAATAAGACCTGATGCAAAGAAGTGAGAGTATACTGAACCGGATAGACTGGACTACAGTATTACTGTGGCTGGTTATGATGATCATGGGATGGTTCAACATTTATGCTACCGTTTATAATGAGCAGCATAACAGCATCTTTGACCTGTCACAGCGATACGGAAAGCAGCTTATCTGGATTTTCGCAGCCATCGTACTCGCAGTCTTTGTCACTGTGGGTGACAATAAGCTTTATTTCTTTTTTGCCTGGCTCCTGTATGGGACCTTCATCTTTCTGTTAATTCTTGTACTTGTGTTAGGGAAAGAGATCAACGGTGCCAGGTCATGGTTCGAATTTGGCGGTTTCAGCATCCAGCCGTCAGAGTTTGCAAAGTTTGCCACAGGATTGGCACTGGCATCTTACCTTAATTCACGGCAGCATCAGATGTCCGGCTTCCGGTCAATGGCTTCAGCATCTTCAATAATACTGGCGCCGGCTCTGCTCATCGCCCTCCAGCCTGATATGGGCTCCGTCATTACCTATTTTGCCTTTTTTATCGTGCTCTTCCGCGAGGGGATGAGCATCTATTTCTTTATATCCGCATTCCTGGCTATCGTCCTCTTCCTGCTTTCCCTGGTTGTCGGAAATGTGGCGGTAGCAGTCGGGCTGGCAGTCATCGCATTTATAGCACTGTGGCTTGTCACGAACAGGCCGCTGGCACTTAAGGCGCTGGGAGTATTTATTGGTGCAGGCACGATGACCTTTATTGCGGGCAGGTATATTCTTGGTATCAGCCCTGAATTGATTATCCTGGTATCCGTAATTCTTTCCGGGATAGTATATGCCTGGTATATTTTCAGGTACAGGCTGAAGATGGGTGCCGTCGTTTACGCCTTTCTTCTTGGAGGGATACTCTACCTCTTTACGGTAGATTACGCGTTCCACAACATACTTCAGCCTCATCAGCAAACGAGAATCAATATTCTGATCGGCCTCGATGATGATCCTTTCGGTAAAGGATATAACCTCAACCAATCAATGATATCCATTGGCTCGGGTGGCTTTACGGGCAAGGGTTATCTTAACGGCACACAGACAAGATTCAAGTTTGTCCCGGAACAGAGTACCGACTTTATTTTCTGCACTGTAGGAGAAGAGTGGGGCTTCATCGGATCATTGGTTGTTACAGGACTCTTTATCTGGCTGTTGCTCCGGCTTTTGATGATGGCTGAACGCCAGCGTTCCACATTTGTCAGAGCCTACGGATATGGAGTGTTTTCACTCTTCCTGGTGCATTTCTTTGTTAATATCGGGATGACAATAGGTATTATGCCGGTAATTGGAATACCCTTACCGTTCTTCAGTTACGGTGGCAGCTCTCTATGGAGTTTCACAATACTCCTTTTTATCTTCCTCAGGCTTGACGCAAGCCGGACTGAATACCTGGGCTGATCAGAATGGCATTCTGATCCCGGGTGACAATACTACCCCAAACTCGCTCTCCACATAGCTGATAAGCTGAGGAAAGAATTCCATGAAGTCATCCTCAATAGAGAAATATTGTTTCTTCCAGATCCTCATTGCCCACCTTGTTTCCTTAGGCAGGGAGGTGAATGAACTGAGAGTTTTCAGAACCCTCTTTATTCCAGACCTTGTCTGGTATGTCTCAAGCCAGTTGTCAATTATAAAGAAAGGCATCTTCTCACGGACACTTTCAGGGAGTATCTCAAAGTTGTTCACCATGGCACGGTAAAAGTTGTAGGTGACGCTCTCAAGAGGCCTTCTTGAAAAGAGATCCCATTCTCTTGTCAGGTAGTGGTCATAGAGGATATCTGTAATAACTCCAGCGTACTTGTGATACTTGCCGGTGAAGTGCATCTTACTGCGGTGGACAACGGGATGTCTGTCAGTGAAAGCATCAATATGGCGATGCAGAATGATACCCTTGCGAATGCTCTCAGGATATTTCAGGTAATCACGGCCCTTCACATAATCACCAATATAGTTGCCAATGATAATATTATCTGAGTCACCTGAAAGATATATATGGGCAAGGACATTCATCCGTTAAACATCGCTACAAAGATTCTGCCAATAACTTATGGTTGAAAATATTAAGCATCATTTTATTCAACAAAAGCCAATGATTTATTAACTTACATATTATCAAAATATTATAAGCGTCAAAGGGTTTTCATGAAAGTGATTAAAATCACTTCTAAATTCAGTTACAAATTATAAATTTGCCGGACAATGATAGTGGTGTTTAAGAATAATATTTAATAAATAATCAAAATATAACAAGGAGGTTTTATGTTAAAAAGGAATGTAATAATAATTGGAGCTGCCGGAAGGGATTTTCACAACTTCAATACTTATTTTCGTGATAATGAACTTTATAATGTAGTGGCCTTTACCGCTGCCCAGATCCCGGATATTGACGGAAGAAAATACCCGACGGAACTTGCTGGAAAACTTTATCCTTCAGGTATTCCCATCTATTCAGAAAATGAACTTCCGAAACTTATAAATGATCTTAAAATAGTTGATTGCGTATTTGCATACAGTGATGTCCCATATCAGAGAGTCATGTCTGTAAGTGCCATTGTCAATGCTGCAGGAGCTAACTTTATACTCCTGGGATGGAATGAGACGATGGTTAAGAGCACCAAACCTTTAATTGCAGTAGGTGCTATCCGTACAGGTTGCGGCAAGAGCCAGACCTCGAGGAGGGTTATAGAGCTTCTTATGGCAAAAGGTCTGAAGGTAGTTGCTGTTCGTCACCCCATGCCTTACGGTAACCTGGTTGAGCAGAAGGTTCAGCGTTTTGCCGTGATTGCTGACCTGGCAAACCATAAGTGTACTGTTGAGGAGATGGAAGAGTATGAACCGCATGTTGTTCGCGGCAATGTGATATATGCAGGTGTGGATTATGAAGCAATACTGCGTGCCGCAGAGAAAGATCCGGCAGGCTGTGATGTCATCCTGTGGGACGGCGGGAACAATGATTTTCCCTTCTACAATCCTGACCTGATGATTACCGTTACCGATCCTCACCGTGCAGGTCATGAGCTCAGATACTATCCCGGTGAAGTCACTTTGCGGATTGCTGACGTTGTAGTGATCAATAAAATGGACAGCGCGGCTCCTGAAGATATTCAGACAGTACGTGAGAGCATTGAGCAGGTTGCTCCGAAAGCAATTGTGATTGACGGTGCTTCACCGATAAAAGTTGATGATCCCTCTGTAATCAAAGGCAAGAGAGTGCTAGTTGTTGAGGACGGACCGACACTGACCCATGGTGAGATGAAACTGGGTGCAGGCATTATTGCTGCACGCAAATTCGGAGCCGCTGAGCTTGTTGATCCACGTCCTTATACGGTCGGGAAACTGTCAGAGACCTTTGCCAAGTACCCGAATATAGGCACTTTGCTTCCGGCAATGGGCTATGGCGAGCAGCAGCTCAGGGACCTCGAAACCACAATTAATAACACTGACTGTGATTCTGTTATTATTGGTACCCCTATTGACCTGAACAGGATTATCAAGATCAAAAAGCCTAACACCAGGGTTTATTATGACCTGCAGGAGATAGGTAATCCAAACCTTGAAGAAGTTATAGATGACTTCATAAAAAAGCACAATCTTAAATAATGCAAAACCCCTCACACGAGGGGATTTTTTTGACTATTGCCACCACAATTTCTACCTTTGACGCAAAGCGAAAAGGTATGCCGGAAAAGAAAAACACGGATGTTACAGTAGTAGGGTCAGGGAGCTGGGCTACAGCAATTATTATGGTGCTCACCGCCAATGGCCACAGTGTCACATGGTATATTGACCGTCCTGAGATTTACCGGCATGTAAGGCGATATAACAAAAACCCGCTTTACCTGCCGGATTTACAGTTTAATCCGGCCCTGATCACTCCGTGTGATGATATTGTGGCCGCCGTAGGAGCCTCATCAACGGTAATTCTGGTTACACCGGCGGCCTTTCTGAAATCCGAGCTGGAAGGTCTGGGGAAGGACGCATTTAAAGATCACACTGTCTGTTCCGGTATCAAGGGTATTGTCCCCGGTGA
>DATKUS010000115.1:0-2990 GCA_035530535.1 Bacteroidales bacterium | reverse complement strand
GGAGAGATTTTTATTAGGCTTATAATCAAGACCATAGCCTAAAATAAATGTGGCAGGATTGAAGAATTTTGAAACTTTTACCGAATCATTAGGGTAGTTATAGCCCGGGAGCGACTGTGTCTTGAACTGAAAAACACCGCTGAAGTCGAACTTACCGAAGGCTTTGTGATTAAGTTTGGAGTTTATCTCCAAAATATCAAGGTTTTTTCTTATGCCCGTCTTCCCTGATGCCATCAGTCCAAGGGCAAATCGCCCTGTAGTACTCGACGTAATTTTGGTGACTTTGTTGTTATAATCAAGGTACCCCGTCACATCAAGGACTGATGAAATATTGTTCTCTCCTCCTTTGGCCCAGTTGGAAACTGCTCCCTGTGAGAGGAGATAGGAGATATCGCACCTGTATTTCCACCATATCGGTTTAACCTTGCTCAGTGTCACCTTCCGGAGATCCTCATCATTGGCTGTAGTGACATTTACGCGGGTGTCAACAAACCTGTCATGCCATACCTGTTTTTTAAAAAGAACTCCTTCCTCTGCCTTAAGGCTCAAGACGTTGCGTGCGGGGCTTCCAACCCACACTGTCACTGAGTCACTCTCACCTCCCGGAAGCCAGAATCTCATAAGGTTATCGGTGCTGCTGTTAAGCCATACGTCCGTAGAACGGCCTGTCTCACTTACAAGTTTTAGAATAGTGGAGTCGCGTGATTCAAGATACCCGACAAGTGATCTTACTGCAACCTCGATGGAGTCGCTCATCATAGGATATTTAAGGTACCTGAAAGGAAACTCCCTGGTATGCAATGAAGGTTCCGGCAGGGTATCGGTGATTACCAGGATTATTGTGTCGTTTGTGTTGTGCGGAAGCTTGACCGGAACAATATCTTTCATCAAGATATATACACTGTCATTCAGGGCAAGGGTATCGTTTTTCAGAATTGGTTTTGCTTCTGAA
This sequence comes from Bacteroidales bacterium, assembly GCA_035530535.1. Taxonomy (GTDB): domain Bacteria; phylum Bacteroidota; class Bacteroidia; order Bacteroidales; family VadinHA17; genus SR-FBR-E99. Next base: position 2,038 of record DATKUS010000115.1, on the reverse strand, counting down.
GTAAGCATGACCTTCTCCAGTCTTTTCCCGGCTTCGATAAACATCTCGCCTGCCCTGCCCCTGTCAGGTAGCGTATCTGAAGACGAAGTGTCAGACTGTATCAAAGGGAGTATTATCCTTACAGAATCAAAAAGATAATAATTCTCAAGGGGGATCCTTATCCGGTCATAACCATAATTTAGAAGGAAATGAGCGGTTGAATCAAGTGGAGGTCTTGAAGCATTATATATCAGGATGCCAATGGCCTCCCGAAGAGGGTCATTGCTTTTTTTCCAAATCCATGTTGATGAATATATCTCCTGCAGGTATCTCAGCGATGCATTTTTATCAAGGTTTATCTGCTCCTTGCCGGAGGGCACCGAAACGGGCTCTCCCTTTATCAGTCTGACACCACCCGGGGCAATGCCGGCGCTGTCTGCCCGGCTGGCAAGGGCATGATCAGCCTTCGTCTCACCCTGTGCAAATAATTCTGCCCGGCCGGCAAGACAAAAGAATAAAAGAAGAATCGCTGCGGTTCTTAGTCTCATATCACAATACATTAGCAGTTTTCCGGATTGCTCCCAAAAAGTAAAAAAGCTATCTTTGCAAAAATAGGCCATTTCTCATGATTTTCCTTTTACAAACGGAAAGAAACAGGAAACTGATATACCGGAATATCAAAAACCGGGATGCATTTTATTCCATGCACTGACAAATCCCATTATTCCATGGGAGCCAATTCTTAATTCTTAATTCTTAATTCTTAATTAATTATGATCTTACCGTATTGTGAACCGTTCAAGATAAAAATGGTGGAATCAGTCCGCCGGAGCAAACCCGAAGAGCGTCAGGAGTGGATAAAGAAAGCATCGTACAACCTGTTTAACCTGAAGTCGGATCAGGTTTTTATTGATCTTCTCACTGATTCAGGCACAGGAGCGATGAGCGACATGCAGTGGGCCGCCATGATGACTGGCGATGAGAGTTACGCGGGAGCATCATCATATTATAATCTGAAAGAAGCCATCAGGGATATTACCGGGTTTGAGTATTTTCTCCCCACACACCAGGGCAGGGCTGCAGAGAATGTACTCTTTTCAGTACTTGTCAAGGAGGGTGATGTGATACCCGGTAATGCCCATTTTGATACCACCAAAGGACACATAGAATACCGCAGGGCAAAAGCCATTGACTGCACTGTTGAGACAGCTAAGGATACCTCAAACCCGGATCCTTTTAAAGGCAATGCAGACCTTGCCATGCTGGAGAAGGTCCTTGCTGAGACCCCTCATGATAAGCTCGGATGTATTGTGATGACAATCACCAACAACAATGCCGGCGGACAGCCGGTAAGCATGGCAAACCTCAGGGGTGTCCGTGAACTGGCCGACAGGTACGGTGTGATCGTCATCTTCGACTCGGCACGTTTCGCAGAGAATGCATATTTCATCAAAACGCGTGAGGAAGGCTATTCAGAAAAAACCGTCAGGGAGATTGCCGGAGAGATGTTCTCCCTGGCTGACGGAATGACCATGAGTTCCAAGAAAGACGCCATAGTGAATATGGGTGGTTTCATAGGTTTCAGGGACAAAGAGCTCTTCCGGAAAGCTTCTACTTTCAACATAATGTTTGAAGGGTTCGTCACTTACGGAGGCATGTCAGGCCGTGACATGAATGCACTCGCCAGAGGCCTCTATGAAGGTACTGAATTTGAATATCTTGAGTCGCGGGTCAAACAGGTGACAAGGCTCGGCGAAAAGCTCCATAACGCAGGCATTACTGTCCAGATGCCTATAGGAGGACATGCCATATTCATTGATGCAAAGAAATTCCTTCCCCTGGTTCCTGTGGAGGAATTTCCGGCTCAGAGGCTGGCCGTGGAGATATATCTCGAAGGCGGTGTAAGAGCCACTGAGATTGGCGCGCTGATGGCAGACCGTGATCCGGTGACGCGTGAGAACAGGTTCCCGGCCCTCGACATGGTAAGGCTTGCCATACCCCGGAGAGTCTATACTGATAATCATATGGATTATGTAGCCGCAACACTGATAAATATTTA
>DATKUS010000114.1:0-11543 GCA_035530535.1 Bacteroidales bacterium | reverse complement strand
GCGTTTAGCGTGTGGCACGATGACTGTAGCCGATGACCCTTTTCTCAATTTTATTCTTTATATCTTTCCACTTCAGATCCGGGTCTTTGATCATGACAGGCCATTCCGATTCTTCAACATCATCATAGAATATGAGACTTTTCAGGATCAGAAGATCATTTTCCTGATTATACTTATCGGCATACCAGCCTAACATAGTTTTAAGGTCATACTTTTCCAGGAGAAAATAAATATCTATAAAATCCTTGATGCGCTGACCACTGGTGGTAATTGCATTAAGCTTCATGGCACCGATATCCGGTTCTGACAAAACAACGATATCTTCCTCTTTGACAGGGGCATTGATGAGGTGATATCTGTGAGCAATTATATCGACCTTAACATTCCCTACGGCTCCCCTCAGGGTGTTTGGCGCCGAAAAAAACAGAGTAAAATCAAAATCCTGCACGATGTTCTCAAGCATCAGTGCTGTTTCAAAGGAAAAATCTGAGAATAAATCAATGTCGTCTGATCTTCTGTGGCCGTTGTATAATGCCAGGGCAGTTCCTCCCGCAAGATTAAATCCTCTGAGGTAGTATTTCGCCTGCAACGACCTTAGTAGTCCCAGTGTTGAGGAATCAACTGCCTCCTTGTAAAACATCTGAATTCTTTTTTTGACCTGTTAAAATATTTCGATACAAAATTGAGAGTCTTAGGATCTATGAAATTCAGGTTAAGGAGTATTTTTTCAACCTCCTCTTTGCCATAATATCTGATCACAAACGCTATTTCTGCAATAGTCCCGAAATTAAAGATCCTTTCAATAACAAGTCTTTTCGAAATGACCTTCCCGGAGGTGATATCAATATCCCAGAAATAACTTTGTTTCAGGATGTATGAAATATCTTTTATACTTTTTTTATCCATACTTAAATATACAGAAAATAACCGTAGAAAACAAGGGTTCAGCGTGAAATAGTCTTGCAGTCAGGTAATTGTGCGATCGAATTGAATGGGTTCTGACATTAAATTTATGTTTTGTCATTAATAAATATTTGATATTTGGTCTATACTGTCATCAAACATTTCGTGATTTTGACACTATCACAATTGGCATATCTTTATTTGACAGCATAAACATCAATTGTCAAAATATTGATTTTTCTGACAGTAACCCCCAGGCTTTGGATGTCCAGCAATATTTTCTCTTTTTCCTGAGGTGTCCTTTTGTGAATTTCCCTTTTCATCAACATAAAAGTACAATTTAAGTTAGTACTTTTAGTCTAGTTTCTCAGGGGTGCAGGACATATTGACATGTGTCTGTAAAGGTTGTAACTTTATTATCGTGAAAGTTGAATCTTAAAAACATTGTGCCATGAAATCAAAATTCTTATCGCTTGATGTCAAGGATTTCCTCAGGGGTATCCTTCTGGCCTTTATGACCGCCACTCTTACGGGTATTATCTCAATGCTTGACACCGGTGTGGTCTTTACCTGGCTGACACTGAAACCTGTGCTCATTGCCGGGGTGAGCGGGGCTCTGGCGTACCTGCTGAAGTGTCTGGTAACCAACTCGCAGGATGTGATGTTCAAGAGGGAACCGGAAAGGCGAGGTTAAGGATTCAAAGATTTAAAGATTCAAGGATTCAAAGATTGGCATATTTTTCTCCTTTGTAATTGCTCGTTCTTAAGTACTTTATAAAATTGCTGATCTGCCGGCTTAACGTTATTGTCTTCCCGGGAATTATATCGAGTACCTCTTGCGAAATATAACCGGAGTCAAATGCCCTATAGCTTTGATTTCTTGTTTCTCCACATGATCCTTTCGCTACATATAAAAATTGAATAAATTCCTTATTCCCACCCCTTTCAAAGCCTTCTGCAATATTATCAGAAACTGATCCCGCCGAAGCCCTAATTTGATCCCGTAACCTAAAATCATGTACAAATGGCTCTTCTGAAGTTATATCAACCACATATTTATGTAGTTCCCTGGCTAATTTCCAAATTTCAAGATCTTCAAATTGCTCAATCTTCATGCTATTTACAAAAGAAGTTCATGATCCAAAACTTATCTTAACTTCTATATTTCTAAAATCATTGAATTCTTAAATTTTTGAATTTCCTTAAACTCCAAACTCTCCTGAATCAACCCACTCCATCTCGAGCAGCGACCAGAAATCCAAAGCAAGGCGGTTGAGGACATAGTCGTAGGGAAGCCAGCCATAACCGTTGTCACCCCACGCTGCACCCCAGGAGTTGCGTATCAGAAGCGCCCCGCCGGTCTCTGTATTGCACTTTTTGTTTTTTATCTTCCGGTTGTCATCGTAACCTACAGCCATTACAGCATGTCCCCACTGCGCCGACTCGCCCTCACACGGGAAGGGTATGTCGCCGGGCTTATCACTCTCCTCAAACGACTGAAAACCCCAGAAACCGAACATGGCAGGGATGCCTGCCTCAAGATAGTTCTTCACAGAAGAGAGAACCTGTTCCGAGGGCAGGTCGGAGCCCTGCGGATCATGACAGAAATATTTTACGCCCTGGTAGTTGTCGGCCACAGAATATACGAAGCTGCCTGGCTCCTTGTCGAAGTCCTTTTCATTATACGGCCAGTACTTCTCATCGGGCACGCCACACAGGACGAGCGCTCCCATTGTATCCCTCAGCCAGGCGCCGGTATCACCGGTGACCTGCATAAGGTTCCTGGCAGTCTTATACAGGAAGAGCCTCGAGGCTTCAATATGCTTCCCATATGCCCTTCTCTCAAAATATTCTATTATTCCGGCCGCGGCATGCGCCGTACACGATCCCAGCTTCTGCTGGTCCTCCACCGGTGAGCACCACTCCCTGAGGTCAACGTGCGTCTTCTGCGCCTGTTTTTTTGCCGAAAGGCCAAGCTTTTTATCAAAGATCTTTATCTCAGAGTGACGGACGGTAAAGTCGCGCAGGTCGGGCAGGGGAGCAAGCCATCCTGTCCCCACACGGTGGGGTACACCACGGACCTTAATCTTCTTATTAAGCGCACGCTTTTTCATAATCCGTTTATCTCTTTCAGAGTTGCCCCGTCCTGTCCGTAAATTATTTCAAATAGTTTAAAGACAGGTCCTCCCTCTGTAGCAGTCGCCTGAGGTCCGGTAAAGGCCTGTGCCGCATAGGCGCTCTTTGAGAGCATGGCTGCAAAGGCCTCGAGTGTTTCCGGTAACTGCGATTCAGAAACTATACCATACGTCTCAAGGGCACTGTTGCTAAAGCTCATTTTAAGGTCGTTAGATCCGAGTCCCGGTTTTAGTACCATATACTGAGGACTGGAGACATCAGGAAGGTAAACTATCGTTGTCTTAACTGTGTTATCCTTTTCTGCCTGGTATTCAACAAGCAGGTAAGGTTTGAGTGTGTAATAGCGCAATCCTGTCTCATTTTTCAGATCAGGATCCGAGTAAAAATTCACTGAAGCGCATCCGGCCATCAGCAGAAGGCTGATAAGCACACAGGAAAAAACAATTAACTTTTTCATAATTAGCAGACTTTAGTAGATTTAGCTAATTTATGAAAGAAAAGGATACAAGGCAAGTAAAAAGGAGAAAGGAGAAAGTAAAATTAAAGTGACGGTGTCTTATTTGCCGAAGAGGAGGCCGAGCTTCATATCGATGAAGGAGTCGCGGCGGTCAAAGATGTTTATCCATTGTGTCATGAGTCCTGCTGTGAATGAGAGCTGAAAGTTCTTTGCCAATGGAACCGTAAGGCCTGCACCGGGATTAACAAAGGTCCTGAATTTTTCAGTTGAATTTTTGAAATCAAACAGCGTTCCTCCGGCGCCCATTACAAAGAATTTCACGCGTTGCTTTCCCATGTAATACCTGGCATCACCATAAAGGGGGAAGAGCCAGCCCTCATTATACTGAAGGTATCCGACGCCTAAGCCCAGAGCCAGACCTCCTCCGAATCTCCAGCCATTTACAGTTGTAATTCCTGCAAGATGATGCGAAAAGGGAGTGGTCTTTATTTTCAGCCCAAATCCATAATTAAGCTCAGTCAGGTTATAATACCCTCCTGCCATCATTGACATAGACCTGGCGCTAGTGGAATATAGCACATGTGACCTCCAGAAATCCTGCTTCTGCTGCAGGAACTGAACCTTGTCGAGGTGAAAGCAGCGCTCGGTCACTACCTGGGCAGTCGCTGTTGCTGATAAAATGATCAGGGAGATAATCAGGGTGGAAAGTTTTTTCATGACTATTGTCTGTAATGTTCGTGATTAGCTTTAGGATACAAGGTAATTAAAAATATTTAGTGATCAGGTATAGATTTGGATTTTTTGTCTGAGGGTCTGAACTTATTTAATGATCATAAACTTGTTCATGACCCGGCCCTTGAATTCAAGGCCAAGCCTGAAACTGACAAAAGTTGACTGTCCGTGGGGGCCGCCTGACTGGTGTAATATTCCCGTTGAGAAATTTACAGAAAGACGGTCCTTCACAATCATGTGTAGGCCGAGGGCCGGATTGACAAAGAAACTGCTCAGTCCCTGGAAATCATCAAAGTTCAGGAGGTAACCGCAGTCGGCATTGAAGTATGGCACAATACGTTTAGCCCAGATACTATAACGGAACTGCCCGTAAACAGGGAAGAAGAGATCGGCATCATACTGACTTGCACCCATGCCGATACCTGTCTTAATGGATCGGGTGGCCTGATATCCTGCCACTGCCGTGATGCCGTAGAAGTGGCCTGTGTTGGGAAAATCAACGGTTCCAAGACCGAAGCCATAGCCGAGGTCTGTAGTGTAATAAAAACCTGCACGCTGGTCGTTGCTCAGTACCGGCTCCGAGAGGATGTAGTGGGATTGACCGAATACCCCGCTTGAAAGGATTACGGTCATGAGGAGGATCACGTAAAGTTTCATAGGTCCAGGGGTTTATATATCAAAGTTATAAAATATCCTGATAATTACGGTTTCATTATTTGCCTTTAAGTTCAACGCCGAGCTTGAAGTTGACAAACGACGTCCGGTAGCTTTCACCTGACATAATAATGAGGCCTGTAGAGAAAGATATACCTGTTTTATTCGCAGCAACCCACTTCATTCCCACAGAGGGGTTGATGAAGATACGCGATTTGTTGGCGAGATCACGGAAACTCAGAGCCAGTCCTCCCGCTGCCGCAAAGAAAGGAACAAACTCCTGGGCACTGAAGCTGTAGCGTGCATCAAGGAACAAAGGAAAAAAGGCTCCACCGTTATGTACCTGGAAACCAATACCCACACCCGCCTTGATGTTGCGGGAAAACTGGTAGCCGGTCACATTGGTGATCCCGAAATACTGTTTTGAGAATTCTGACTGTGTATCAGCCAGGCCAATGCCACCGTTGAATTCAGTGATGTTTATAAACCCTGACCGCCAGTCGTTGTTCAGGGCGGGGGTTTTTGCCACCTTGTCATCCGGCTGACCGAAGACGGAAGTCAGGGTGAATGCGAGAAGAAGAGATATTAGTATTGTTTTCATGATTTGCAGTTAAAAGTTAATAACTAACAGTGAAAACAAAAAACTAAAAGTGAACAGTGAACAGTTATTTGTTCTTTGATTTAGAGGTTTTTACGGTTGAAATCAGCATTTTTATCAATTCATTATTTTTGCTGAGAAGTTCCAATGATGAGTTCTCATCTATCAGCTCTGAATCCTTAAGCAATGATAGCTAGTAATCTGTCTCATTTGCCTCTTTCAGAGCTATGCTCATTTTGGAGATAAAGTCGGCATTTGATTGTGCAAATTCAGCTTCCCTTACCATAGCTCCGACAGATGTCCCGGACTTCAGCATCTGTCTCCCCAGGATATATTCCTTATTTTCATCCACTAACTTCTTATAGGTCTTAATTATTTGAATAGCAAATAAATAGCTTTTATCTCTCAAAATACTACTACTCATAACTATTCACTATTAACTGTTCACTATTTACTATTAACTATTCACTCTTTAGTCATTTGTATAGTACCCCATATTCTTATCCCTGCCCTTGTTGTAATAGTTGCCGGGGTCATAGTAGCGGTGGCCGTAGCCGAGGGTGTAACCGTATCTTAATCCATAACCGTAGTATCCGGTGGATGAAATGTCATTAACCACCAGTGCAATGTTTGACATCTCGCCCTTTCTGTATATCTCATCAAGAAGTGAAACGGAGTTTCTGGTGGTATAACGCTGCCGCACCACGAAGAGGGTGATGTTGGTCAGCTGCCCAAGGAGAAGGGCGTCGGTGACGATACCAACCGGGGGAGTGTCAATGATTACAGTGTCAAACTCACCTCGTGCGCGAGCGATGAACTCAGCCATCTTCGGCGAGCCGATGAGCTCCGCAGGGTTGGGCGGGACCGGTCCTGACGGTGCAAAGAAGAGGTTCTCTACCGATGTCGGGACTATCACCTCCTCAAAGGTCGCGTTGTTACTCAGGTACTGGCTCATGCCATTACCGTTGCCAGCACGGAGTATGGCATGTACGCGGGGTTTGCGCAGATCGAGACCGATGATGAGCACCTTTTTGTTCATCATGGAAATGATGGTGGCGAGGTTCACTGAGACGAAGGTCTTACCCTCGCCGCTGACAGGCGAGCTGACAACGATGACAGGGCATTTTGTCTGCCCTGTATAGAATGCCAGTGAGGTGCGTACCGCCCTGAAAGACTCCGCCAGCGTGCTGCCGGGCTTCTCCGCCACCGGGTCTTCAACATGATACTCGGAATGGCTGATGAAGCCTATGATTGGTGCTTTTGTCAGGGCCTCTATGTCATGACGACCAATGATTTTGTTGTTGAGAAGGTCAATGATCACTATCAGCATCATAGGAATCAACAGCCCCAGCAATACTGCAACCAGGTAGTTCTTCATGGTCTTCGGCCTGATAAGGTCGCTGTTATGAGACATTGCCATATCTATGATGCGGTTGTCGGATATCTGCGAGGCCTTAGCTATGCCAGCCTCGGCACGGCGTTCCAGAAGGAAGGTATAGACAGAGTTGTTAAGATCAAATTTTCTCTGAATACCTATAAGGCTCCTCTCGGTTCCCGGCAGACGGTCAAGCTCCTTCTCCACCTGAGATATCCGGCTGTTGATAGTTCTTTCAGTAAGCTTCAGCTGGCTGATGGCGCTGGAGACATTCTCATGCAGTGCTGCGCGGGAAGCTTCAATCTGCTGGTCGATGAGATTCAGCTGCGGCACATTATCCTTCAGGGTAAAGGCCACCTGTTTCTTCTGCTGCTGCAGCATGGCGAACTCACCCACCAGGTTCACCAGCACAGGGTCAGTGACTCCCATGACACTTGGTGAGATTATGCTGCCGCTCTCTTCACGCGAGTTAAGATAATCGAGGAGATACTCATAGTACTGCTTCTGCAGTCCCAGCACATTCTTTTCACTCTCAAACTTCTCAAGCCTCTCCAGCACCAGTGTCCCCTCGAGCGTGAGGTCCACAAAACGGTTGTTGAGCCTGAAGTTCTCCATGTCATTTTCTGCCAGGTTGAGGGAGTCGGAGATGAGCCCCAGCTGCCCATCGATGAAGGTGATGGTGTTATCGGCGGCACGTCCCTTGAGCTCCAGGCCCTGCCTAATATAAAGGTTCATCAGTCTGTTGAGATAGTCAGCCCCCTGCTCGGGTGCATAGCCGTCATAAGACAGAGTAACCACGGAGGCATCTTCCTTGGCAGGTGCAACGGTAAGGCTTTCACGGTAATCATTTGCCAGGTCGGCAGGCGAATCAAACCAGGTGAGATAGCGGTTGTCATCACCGAAGACTGACCGTGAACTGTCACGCTGTTCAACCACGAAGTTAAATCCGGATGTTGTTATTGGCTCACCAAGGCGAAACTCGCGTTTAGCGTTTAGCGCTTCTTTTTCGCTCCGAACTCCATTCTCAGTGCTCCATGTCTTCAGTTCGTCTTCGTCCACATCCAGGGTGAATGTCTCCGGGCTGGTGAAATATATTTCAACAGACACCTCTGAAGGCTGATCATCATTCAATTTCTTAATCACGAAGGGTGAGGTGTGGTACATTCGCTGCCCCTGAATCCCCTGGCGGTTGACAGGCACATAAGCTATATTAAACTCTTCCATCTCCTCCATGACACGATAGTTGAGGCTGTACGACTCCAGAATGGTGATCTCGTTCTCGAGGTTCTGCCTGCTGCCGAAGATATCACCGCCAGGAAGTATCTTGTCCATGTTGGCAAAACCTGTAGTAGACTGTTCTTCCTTGATGAGGAGGGTGCTTTTTACATTATAGACGCGCGCGGAGTAGCGATTGAAGGTATAGGCCAGTGACAGCGCCAGGAACATCGCCACGGCAATCCATATCCAGTTGCTGACAAAGAGTGACACATAGCGCATGATGTCAATGTCATCTGTGGGCGGGACGGGTTTTTTACGGTCTTCCATGTATGTGAAGTGTATGTTCAGGGTGAAGGGTTTAAATCAATAGAAATTCCGAATAAATTCAGGTTTCAGGTTGTCAACAGATGTGCCGGGTGCCGGGTGCCGGGTTAGAGAATCTACTCGAACTTCGGGCCTTTATATGAGGTTCCCCTTAAGTGATGGATAAGGTTTGATATTTTCCGTGCTAAAGTGTCTGTTTCGGATAACAAATCATTAAATTGTTCTTCAGCAATATAGACCTGATCAAATGCACGATATGATTGTGATCGTACTTCTGCACAGGAGCTTTTCGAAACAGATAGAAATTGAATAAATTCTTTATTCCCTCCCCTTTCAAAACCTTCAGAAATGTTGTCCATTGTAGATCCTGCCGCCGCCCTCATTTGATCACGAAACCTATAATCATTACAGAATGGCTCCTGAGAGGTAACCATAAAAACATACTTACATAACTCCCTCGCAAACTGCCAGATCTCAAGATCCTCAAACCTTGTAACTTTCATCTTTAACTAATTCTAACCCGGCACTCGGAACCCGGAACAATTTTTAGACATACCAACCCTGATAGCCAATGGCTTAATATGTTGATCTCGGAAAATCCTCCGGTTGGTCAGTCACACAGAAATATGTGTCTGACAAATTGGGAATCAGTATAATATATTCATGGTCGTATTATGTACGACTCATCTCTTCAAATAACATCCCCCCTGACTTGCTTCAGATAATCCGCCGGTATTCTTTCACCTGACGGTTTGACGATCAAAGATAGGAAAAAAGTTAAACGTTTGTAAAGTCTGGCATAAATCAAAGAAATGGAGTGAACCGTTCAGAAATAGTGGTGTGGAGTCAGATGAAAAAGGCGCCGCCTTCCGACGTTGCGTCTGACTTGAAGGTAAACAAGTTCTGTCAGGCCTATGCAAATCAACAGCAGGACAAGGGAGAGCCATAGAATACCGATATGATCAAGGAGGAAAGCGATTGCAATAATAATGATGTTTGTAAGGGATAAATAAAGCGTTGCCTGACGGTGGGTGCAACCTGCCCTGAGAAGGATATGGTGGACATGACGGTTGTCAGCTCTGAATGGGGACCGACCGTGCTTAAGACGAAGTACAAATACGCGCAATGTATCAAAGAGGGGAACGATAAGAATGGCTATTGAGACAGCAGGGACCGATTCAAGATCATGGAATGTTGACGGTCCTGCATTTATCTCATTGAACCTGATGATCATTACCGCGAGAATGAACCCTATTATCAGTGATCCGGTGTCACCCATGAAAATCTTTTTCGGACCATCCGTGAGATTAAATCTCAGGAAGACGACAAGGGCACCCAGCAATGCTGAAGCCATAATGGCATAACCGTAGTCTTCAGAAAGCCAGAACCAGATACCCAGAACAGCGCTCGCGATGATACCTATAGATGCAGCCAGACCGTCAATACCGTCAATGAGGTTGAGTGAGTTGATAATGCCAACCACCAAAAAAATAGTAGTAATGAATGATAACCAGTTGGGGATTGTAGTAATGCCCAGGAACCCATGGAAGTCAGTAAAGCGCATATCAGTAAATGTGAATAGAATAAGCGCAGCAAATATCTCTACATAAAGTTTTTTGAGAGGATTAATATTTATCAGGTCATCAACTATTCCAATAAAAAACAGCAGCCCTGCAGCAGCGGTAAAGTATGAAACCCCGTTCATGGCACCATCGACAGCCAGGAGGAACCCGAATGTGAATCCTCCGAAGATACCTACTCCGCCGAGAGTAGGTATTTCCCGATGATGGACCTTTCGTGGGCCAGGGCTATCGGTGAGGTGGCGTTTTGAATCTACTTTAATGATCTTGTGCAGGCTGATGAAGGTGAACAGACCGGAAATGATAAAAGCCATTATCACCAAAGGCAATTCGTTAAGACTTAGTTGTAGCATGACTATTAAAATCTATTTAGTGTATCAGACAGTTTTTAAAGGTAATCAAAAATCATTCCGGATTATCTATAGAGTTGTCGTTCAAAAAGGGATAATCTACCAGGTTATTCGGTTATTTCGATAATTTTGAAGATTTGAGGAGGCCCTCTTTTTTCATGCTGAACATCACTCCGAGATTTTTTTCGTAGAGTTCTCCGATATCAAAGGCAACCGCTACAGCAGCAGATATATCCCATGGAAGAAAATGACTGATTGTTGATTTTAATAAAACCGAATGTTGGTCTTTTCTGTCCGGGAAAGGATTTAAGTTAGTGCCGTAGTTTCGTGAAAAAGTATATAAAACCTTATAATCAACAATTTTGATACTGCCCTCAATGCCCAGATGAATAGCTCTTACCTTATTATTTGCAAACATTGCTTCAGGTACAGAAGAGGGTAAGAGACCGGGCGAAGTGATCAGGGGAGTGCCCAGGGTCATGCCTTTATTACTCCATCCTGATATGTAAAGCCAGTTGTTAAAGTAATTGTCATTCCCGCCGGCAAATCCGAGGGTGCCATTTTCATAATAATCGTCAAAGGTGCCGCTCTGATCTGTGGTATTGATAAATTCAACCAGAAAACCGCTGACAGATGGAAATCCGGGATTATTAAGTTTTATTCCCCACAGACCATCCCTGATATTTTTAAGGCTTAATCCACTGCCATCTTCAAATATCGATTGCCAGTAAAGATTTATTTCATGTTTTTTAAGCTTTATATCTATCCCAAGATTATGGCTTCCGAGGTGATTCCCGGAAGCATTTAAAGAGTCGCCCAAAGGAACACCTGTAGTGCCTCCTCTGGCAAAGAAAACATAAATAAATGTAGACAGATCATGTGGCAGTCTTCCTATCTCAGGTTTTTTTGAAACACCACCCCACTGGGCAAAATGGTGAAGCCCGTAATGCAGATGGACAGGCAGGGAGCCCCCGAATTTAAGATATAAGTATTTGTGATGCAATAAGGTATTGTCCATAAATTGGTTGTTGGAAAACCATCCATGGGAGATGCCTCCTTTGAATTCCATGAACCTTTTTGTAAATGGTACGGGAGTATAATCAGGAACAAGTATGCTGATTTCCGGCATAGGCCTGGCATTCCCTGACCATATCAGCCCACCGCTGCTGAGAGAGCCAGGCTGGTTGCCAAATATTTCTTCGCGGGAGCCTCCCTT
>DATKUS010000113.1:0-13289 GCA_035530535.1 Bacteroidales bacterium | reverse complement strand
GAGGATCAAAAAAAATGTACTTGCATCTAAAACATTGATAAACAGCCTTTAGCGAGAAACGGAGAGACCAGATTAATGACTGAGAGAGTAATTTTCCTTGATGATATAGACCCGGTTGTATTATTCGGACCCAATAACAGACTGTTTGATCAGATCCAGGGTTTCTTTCCGAAGATAAAGCTGATAGCCCGGGGAGGTGAAATAAAATGCATTGGTGAGGCCGGGGAGGTGACCATATTTGCAGAAAAGATATCAGAACTGCTTGATTATTACAGGAGCTACCACAGGGTTGATGAGAGTGACCTGGAACGCTTCCTTCTTGATCCGGATCATATGCGTACGGCCTCAAACGGTGAATTCGAGGATACCCTGGTCTTCGGCACTACAGGTAAACCCATCAGGGCGCGTACGGTGAATCAGCTTCAGCTTGTTAATGAGTATAATACTCATGATCTGATCATTGCAGAAGGGCCTGCAGGCACAGGCAAGACATATACGGCTATCGCCCTGGCAGTAAGGGCTCTCAGGAATCATGAAGTGAAGAAGATAGTACTCACCAGGCCGGCAGTGGAGGCGGGAGAGAGGCTGGGATTTCTGCCCGGCGATATGAAGGAGAAGCTTGACCCTTACCTTCAACCTCTTTATGATGCACTGCATGATATGATCCCTTTCCGTAAGCTTGAACAGTGGGTCGAAGACGGCACAGTGCAGATAGTGCCCCTGGCATTCATGAGGGGCAGAACCCTTGAAAACAGTTTTGTCATCCTTGATGAGGCTCAGAATGCCACGATAAACCAGCTTAAGATGTTCCTGACCCGCATGGGCATGAACTCTAAATTCATACTTACCGGTGACACCACGCAGATAGACCTTCCCCGGCGCAATGAATCGGGTCTTCTGCAGGCCATCCGCATACTTTCAGGAATAGAGGGTATAACCATAATACGCTTCGATGAACGTGACATTGTAAGAAACAAGCTTGTCAAACATATTGTCAGAGCTTATAATACCGAGGAAAAGTCAGAGGAGAACGGTGTTCGGTAATCAGTATTCAGTAATCAGAAAAAAATAAATCAGTCAGAAAAATAAGAGTATGTCAGGTGCAATAGTAAATACAGACTTCAGTTTTCCAGGCCAGAAAAGCGTTTATATAGGCAAGGTCAGGGATGTGTATAATATCAGTGACAAATATCTGTTGATGGTTGTAACGGACAGGATATCAGCATTTGATGTGGTTCTGCCGGAAGGTATTCCCTACAAAGGTCAGGTCCTGAACCAGATAGCTTCATGGTTCCTCGATATGGCCAGGGAGATAGTTCCCACATGGAAGATTGCTACTCCTGACCCGAATGTGACCGTAGGTTATGTCTGTGAACCTTATCCTGTTGAGATGATTGTGCGTGGTTACCTCACGGGAAGCTCATGGAGACTTTACAAGTCGGGGGCCAGGGAAATATGCGGGATCTCACTGCCTGATGGCATGAAAGAACACCAGCGGTTTGAAAATCCCATCATCACTCCAACAACCAAGGCAGAGCAGGGAGAGCATGATCAGGATATCTCAGCTGAGGAAATAATAAGGTCAGGTCTAATACCTGAAAGTGAGTACAGGAAACTTGAGGATGTCACAATGAAACTCTTTCTGATGGGTTCGGAGGTTGCAGCAGCACACGGGCTTATTCTGGTTGACACAAAATATGAATTTGGCAAGCGTAATGGCGAAATTTACCTTATTGATGAGATACATACTCCTGACAGTTCGCGTTACTTTTATGCCGATGGGTATGAGGAGCGTTTTTCCAGGGGTGAGCAGCAGAAACAGCTTTCGAAAGAGTTTGTGCGTGAATGGCTGATGGAAAACGGTTTTCAGGGAAGAGAAGGTGAAAAGGTGCCTTATATGAAGCCTGACTTTGTAAAACAGATATCAGACCGTTACATAGAGCTTTATGAGAAGATTACAGGCATGAAATTCAATAAGGCAGATACTGCCGATTCATTGCGCCGGATTGAAGATAATGTCGGCAGGTTTCTTGCAGGAGAACATTAAGAACATGAGTAGTCTTAAATTATTACCTTTGATTTAATCCAAGCAGTCATTATGTCTGAAAAGCAGATTATTTCAGCCTTAGTTCTTTTTTTCGTTTTGCTGGCCCCTGTGGTTGTCATAGCCCAGGAGCCTGTTCCTGTTGAAATATCCTCACAGAAGGTGGTTGCAGAGGGCAAGGTCTGGTTCATGCACAAAGTGATGAAGGGGCAGACATTGTATTCAATCTCAAAGGCATATACCGTTACGGTAAATGACATTACAGGAGCGAATATTATTCCCGAGAATGGCATCCAGGAAGGGCAGATACTTAAGATCCCTGCTCCAACAAAAGGGTCCCCCGATGCTGTGAAAACATCTCCTGCACCCGTTAAAACTCAGGCTGTTGAGGGCCTGACCTCCTCACGGCAGATTGTGCCTGTTCAACAACAGGATGAAAGGTTTATTTATCACCGTGTATCAAGAGGGGAGACCCTGTCATCATTATCACGGCAATACGGGATCCCTGTCCGCGATCTTAAAAAGGCCAATAAAGGTCTGCTCTATCCACGCGAGGGAGAATATCTCATGATACCCCGCAACAAAATACCGGAGACAAGAAATCAGAAAAAGACGGAACCGGCGCCGGACACAGTCAGGATGGAAGTGCAGATTGACAGCACTATTATAAGTGATGAGGCTGACGTTTTGCGATATATTGGTGAGACATCGGAAATAAAGGATTTGAAAGGTTCTGTAAGGGTGGAGGTCATGCTTCCCTTTTACCTGAATGAGAACAGCGTGAGGTCTTATATCGATTCATCGCGGCAGGATTCAAAGGGAAAGAAGATATACAAAGAAGTGATTCAGCCGGATGAGTGGATTTATGAGGCCAGCCTGCCATTTATTGAGATGTATGAAGGCATGCTGATTGCTGTTGACAGTCTCAGATCAATGGGACTGGAGGTGGAATTAAATGTCAGTGACACTGGTGCTGACTCTTCCGCTGTCGATCGTCTAATTTCATCAGGGAGACTCAGGAATGCAGATCTCATAATAGGTCCGGTTTACTCTTTTAATCTTGAGCGCATCGCTGCATATGCGGAGGAATATGACATCCCGGTAGTATCACCGGTTCAGCTTCGCGATCAGAACGTACTTGAAGGCAACCCCACCCTGTTCAGGGTATGCCCTTCCACCGGTGTGGCACAGGATATAATAGTCCGTGAAGTGGCAACACATCCGGGAAGCAATGTGATCTTCATGTACTCTGATTCACTGATGATTTATCCCCAGACCTCTGCTTTCTGGGAGAAACTCACAACAACTCTCAGGAATGATATTGATACAGGTGGTACTTTGCTTACTTCACACTATTATACTGGTTTTATTCCCAGAAACGATACATACCGGGGAGTTGCAACACTTGAGACTTTGATGAAGAGTGACAGGGAAAATATTATTATTCTTGTGACCACTCTCACTCCCAAGGTCAGCGCAGCGTTCTCCACACTTCATACTCTGTCACGGAGATATAAGATCAAAGTGTTTGGATATCCCGAGATCGGGACCCTGGAAACAATTGACCTGAGGTATTATTATGACCTTGAACTGATGATCCCGTCAGAGAGCTACATTGATTACACCAGGCCCTCCACAGAAGCTTTCCTGAAAATGTTTCGCAAGAAATACATGACTGAACCGCCTGCAGAGAGTTTTGCCTGGAGAGGATTCGATATGGCATATTACTTTATTGGCGGACTGGCCTATGAAGGCAGGTCATTTATAAAAAGGCCCTGGAGATTTAACCCCATGTTACTCAGCCACGACTTTGGCTTCAGCCGTGACAATACCGGGGACGGCTTTGAGAACAGGAACATGTTTCTCCTTCAGTATAAAAAGGATATGACTGTCACCGTAACGATGCCATGGGAGGGTACTGAAAAAAGTAATCAGCTCCGTTATCCATGGAACTATGAAATTCAGAAGCCCTGAAGCTACGAGAAGATTTAATTATAATATTTTCAAAACGATACGGAATATTTCATCCTCATTGATTGTCTAACAACAGAATGATAGTTTCATCTTATTCTGATCGTACTGACGAAGAACTTATTGATCTGACGCTTGATGCGGACCGGCAGGCTTTCGGAGAGATCGTTGAGAGATATCACTCAATGGTGGCACGTACAGTGAAAGGAATGCTTGGTGATGCTGTCTTTGCTGAGGATATAGGCCAGGATGCTTTTATCAGACTTTATAAGTCCTTATCAGATTTCAGGGGAGAAGCAAAACTGTCAACATACCTGAATCGTATAGCAGTTAACCTTACCCTGAATGAGATTAAGAGGAGGAAGCGGTCGGGAGGCATCGTAGGGTTTACAGATACGGGAGACCATCAGCCGCATGATGTGGCAGATGAAAATGATCATGACAGGAGAGATGTTCACGAAGTTGTCAATAAGGCTCTGCAGATGCTTGAACCAAAATTCAGAAAGGTGGTGGTCATGAGACTGCTGGAAGGTTACTCAACCAGGGAGACGGCTGAAGTGCTTGATCTTCCGCAGGGTACGGTTCTTTCAAGACTCTCCAGGGCACAGGAGCAACTTAAAGTAATAATAAGCAAAATGAAATGAGACCAGAGGAACTGTTAAAACTGTTAAGCCTTCCTGGTGATAACCGGGAAAAGCAGGGGAATAATGATGCTTTACTGGCATCACTGCGTGATTCATACAGGTTTTCCCCTGGATTCACCGGCAGGGTAATGCAGGCGATCCGGACTTCAGCACCTATTGTGAAGGTGAATGATCTGGAAGCCAGGATTAACTCTCTTTTCATGAAGATAGCCCTGTCAGGAGTGGCAGCCATTGTCGTGTTGGCAATATCCGTCTTTATTTCAGGAGGTACGCTCTCATTTGATTCCCTGCTGGGGCTCGGAAATTCATCTGTTGAGAGTATGATATATCTTCTTTCAGGTAATTAAAAGTGACATGAAAACAAAAGCAATACTTATTGTAGTTCTTACGCTTATCATCGGTTTCATTCTTGGCATGCTTACTTCGGCCCAGATAAGACACTCAAGGATGAAAGAGATGCGCACATTTTTCAGTGGTAAGGATTATGCCGAAATGATGATAAACGTAATCCAGCCTGATGAGGTTCAAAAGGCGAAGCTTGAGGAGGTCATGAGCAAGTTTTACGAGACTACCCGGGAGATGCAGATGGGTTTCAGAAACGATTTTGATTCCGTTACAACGGAGTTTAAAAGGGAAATAGATACTCTTCTTACAAAGGACCAGCTGGATAAGGTACGTGAACTGGAAGCCAGGAACAGGGATATGATGCAGAAGATGCGCAGGGAGCCCATGGAGCACCACAGGCAACGCGGATTCAGGCCTGGTGGGCCTCCACGAGGTCCGGGAGAACGGCGCCCGGATTAGCTGCGGCAATTCATCAGTACAAAATCAAGAACTATTGGCAGGTCATCAGGATTGACACCGTTGGCGGTGAGCATCTGGCTGTCATCCCTGAAGATATTAATAAATGCTTCCACAGATATTTCTTCACCTTCAAGAGCCGCAAGATAATTCTCGGCGGCTTCCCTGGTATCGCCCTGACAGAAAGCCAGGTGTCCCATATTTATCCTGTCATGGGGTGTGAACCCCGCTTCTGAGAGTCTCTCAAAGTACTTTGCAGCTTCCCTGAGCCTTCCCGTAACCAGGTAACACCATGCTATAGGTCTCAGGATTTTAACGTTACCGGGACTGTCATACTCCACCTTGAAATAATACTTCAGGGCATTGTCGTATTCATTCATATCAAGGTAACAATGGGCTATCTTAAGTACAGTGTACAGATCATCAGGTTCTGTCTCTGCAACGCGCAGGTAGTTTTGAAGAGCTTCCGAATATCTTCCCAGTTTACGGAGGCAGAGACCCAATTTACGAAGTGTCCATGGTTTTGGATCTATCAGGGAGGCCATGGAATATTTTTGCAGAGCTTCTTCATAATTACCTGTCTGCTGATAGCAGTACCCCGTTTTCTCAAATATCTCAGGGTCTTCATTCCTTATGGGAATGAGGGTGAGATAGAGGGCAAGGGCATCCTCATAATAATCCTTGCTGAAGAAGTAATCAGCCAGTGAGAGTACGGCCTCCGGTGAGCCGCATGTTTCACGGAAGAAAAGTGACCTGTAAATGTCAAGCCTGCTGCTGAAGAGATCTTCAAATTCGTCCTTGAAGCTTGAGAGTTTAAAAAAACGGTAAAGATCATGTATATACTGGGTGACTGTGGTCCTGAATTCTGCTCCCGGATCAGTGAGGGCATTTTCATACTTCATCTGCTCAAGACCCTCCATCTCCATCCGGAATGCTTTCAGCATCATGGTTTTCTGTGCTGCGGGCAGGTGGCTAAGGTTGAGCACCAGGGAATACTTGTCAGAATTACAGATGAACGGGGTTTTGAAAAGTGCCTCTGCGAGCTCATTAATACCGGGACCCAATATTTCATCATGGAATATTGCATCTACTGCCTCATGATCAGGATAGAAGGGGATGAACCAGTTGCGCAGGTTCTTAAAGAAATCGAAATTTTTAAGCCCTGCGAAGGCAGACATGTAAACGTCTGAACCGTCCATCTGCAGGTTTGCCAGTTCCTCCATGGTCTTGAATATCTCCTCGGAGTCTTTGAACATCTCATGCCAGTCAGGATTTCGTCCCTCTTCTCCGGTGTCACCAAGAAGTGAGTCGAGATCCAGTTTCTCCTCTATCTTAGGCTGAAGCTTGACAACCTTCGGGAGTATCTCATCCTGCATTCTCCTGCTTAGCTTTTCGGTCTCCCGTGATCGAATTATCTGCAGAACCACAACACGGCATTTCTCACTGAAGTCTTTTCGTGATCCAACTTCCCTGATAAGTTCCAGGACATCAGGATAAAGCGGTACTCGTTCGTCATAATAATAAAGACTGAGCACCAGGCCTGTCAGGGCTCTCTCACTTACATGCTGAATATCGTTGTTAAAAAGCTTAACCAGCTGATGCAGTTTTACGGGATCCCAGATACGGAGGCTGCTGAGTGTTATTGCACTGACATATGATGCCATTTCATACCATTGGAACTTGCCTGAGTCGCGAATAATATCAAGCAGGCTGTCCTCTGCATCTCCGTAATAATCAGTCAGCCAGAGATGGTTGAATATTATTTCTGAAAGTCGTTCCCTGCGGGCTGAGGATTCCTCACTGCTCTCTGCAGGCTTGATCTCGGCAGAAGAGAGAAGATCATCAAGTTGTGCTTTAAATACCAGATCATCAACACTTTGAATGATATTTTCTCCCCTGAGCTTCTCTTCCTTCGCCTCCTTATTCCTGACAGCATAAGTAAACCACCCCGAATGATATGCCAAAATGTCCTGTTTGATCCTGTCATTGAGTTTCAAAATGCTCTGAAGCAGTCTCGTGTAAACCTTCTGCCGGTCGGGGTCCTTGATCCCATCAATGGTATATTTGAGCATATTACCGTAAGTCAGCCTGAGATCCTCAAATTCATCCCTGAAGCCGCCAAATGAAACATTATCAAGCATATCAGACATGATGTCCAGGCTCTGTTTGACCTTGCCGCGTACCACAAGGTTGCAGACTCTTTTATGCTGAAGTATTATAGCAGATATATTCATTTACTAAAGATGATAATCATTTCCGGATTAATATTGCAACAATCAGGCCACTGAAGCTTCAATCAGAAACTGAATCCTACAGATATATAACTCTTGATTGGTTTATAGAAGATCTCCCTGTTATAAAGGCCGTGCATCAATCCTGCCTTTATAGGACCAATGATGGACATATAACCCAACCCTATGCCGTAGCCGGCAAGAATGGAGAAGCCGCTGTCACGGTCCATTTCCTGGATTGCGAAGAACCCGGTCATCATATTCAGATGAAGGTCTCTCAAAATTTCAACATCTGCATCTATGCCGAATCCTGCCAGTTTCTGTACAGGTATCTGGTTCGGGTGAAACCCGGCCATCGGGACAGATCTTCTGCCCGTGGAGGATACTCCGCCAAGCAGATAGAAATTATTATGGGCTGATATCGAATCAGTATTTGAGATATAAAGCGCATCGCCCTTTAAGGTAAAGGTTGTTTTTTTACTGACTGAAAAATATGATCTGAAGCTCCCGTGAAGGGTAAAAAACCTGTTGAAGGAAAAGTCAATGCCGGTCTCATTTGTGCAGGTAGTGTTTAGACTGTCAGAGCGGAGAGTGCCTGAGAGAAGTTTGGAAATACCTGCATATACAGAATACAACACCCCCCTGACGGGAAAATGTTTGTTGTCAAGGGAATTGGCAAGATATTCAAATCCTGTTGTTATGTAATTGTAAGACAATCTTTTCATGCCGCAGTGGGTTATAAAATCCGGCGTCAGATTCAGATTTTCGAAATCGCCCGACAGGCTCATCATATGATTTAATCCAATCCTTGTGTCCAATGAGATCCCTGCTGAAAAGTTACGGCTAAGCATTCTCCCTGTTTCACTCCTCAGTGTAATAAGCGGAAGTGAAGTCTTGTCAGCTTTGAGATTTGCTGCCAGGCTGAATTTCTCATTGTGGTCAATGAACTGGATGCTGTTCATCTTCAGCCTGTAAAATTCTCCGATATATGTATCGATATTGATTGCAGACCGGAGTGTAACCAGGTTTTTTACAGAAATGGCGAGCAAAAGGCCGGAGTTCAAAGCGTCATCATAATGGACAGAACCGTAAAGTATTGCCTTTGGATTTTCATTGCAGACTATTTCCAGAACCAGCGAATCATTACTGGGGTCAAGTCGGTATCTGACCTTTTCAAACCAGGCATTGCCGTATAAAAGTTCCATCTTTTCAGCCAGGATATCCCTGTCTATTTCTTCGCCCGGAGAAATATCCAGGATCCCCATGATCTGTTCGTCAGAATGAACGGTGTTGCCAGTGACTTTTATCCTGTCAAAGGAGTAAAACCTCTTATCGATTATTTTTACAGGCGGAGGCTGTTCTCCAATCCGGTTAAGTGAATCAGCCAGTTTCCTGAATTGTTCTTTATAGGGCAGGGCAGCCCGGTACCCTCTCCCAATCACTGTGTCTACATTATAAAAGGTCAGGCTCGACAATCCTTTTATATCAGGTTCAATAAGGATGTCAGCCAGCTTCTTCTGTTCATCGTAGTCAAGGATGCTGGTAAAAAAGCCTACCTGTTTTATTAATCCGTCCAGGGACTCAAGGCCTGCCTCATCATAACGCTGGAATCCGGTATATGAGCCAATAACAATATCAGCACCCATTCCCAGCAGCTCTGAAACTGCGAAATTTCTGGCCAATCCTCCGTCAACCAGGAGCATTGTATCTATTTTTTGAGGAGTAAAAACAGACGGTATTGCGATACTTGCCCTTATGGCCTCAGGAAGGTAACCTTTGTCCAATATGATTTTGTTACCGGTAAGTATATCAGTTGTGAGGCAAAGGAATGGAATTGGGAGGGCCGAAAAATCATTAATATCTGCTGCCGGCCAGAAATAATAGCTGAGAAAGTTTTCGACCTGCTGGCCACGTATCATGCCTGGAGGAAAAATCAGCTTTTTCGGCGTTATTGGTAAAGCAACCACACTGTTATAAAAATGTCTTTTCTCACGAAATATTATTTTATTCTCAGGGGTCTTGTCTGACATTGCCAGGGCCAGATCTGCTTTATTAAAGAGGGTCTGCATGGTGTCAGGACTGTAACCGATTGAATAAAGTCCTCCGATTATTGCGCCCATACTGACTCCGGTAATAAGATCAGGGCGCAGGCCTGCCTCCCCCATCACTTTGAGAACACCGATATGTGCCAGTCCATGGGCCCCACCCCCGCTCAACGCTAGCCCGACCTTTGGCCTTGGAATGGAATCCTGTGCGGTAATTGTTACAGGCAGGGATGAAAGAACGGAAATAAAGAACAGGCAAAGAAATGTCATTTTCCGTATTTTAGTGCTGATAAATGGAAGTGCCGGATTCATAATAGCTGTTTGAGACTACTATGTTATTAACACCTAATATAGCAAGATAGTTATAATGGGTAAATTTGGACCGTGAGAATTCAAAATAATTTTAAGGAGAAGTGGCTGCCTACTTCCAAAAAGGAGGTTGAGGCCCTGGGATGGAAGGAGCTTGATGTAATTGTATTCACAGGAGATGCTTACGTTGATCATCCTTCCTTCGGGGCAGCTGTCATTGCCAGGGTACTGGAGTCGGAGGGCCTTCGTGTGGCTGTCGTTCCACAGCCTAACTGGCAGGATGATCTTCGGGATTTCCGCAAGCTGGGTGCTCCGCGACTCTTCTTCGGTGTAACAGCAGGTAATATGGACTCCATGGTCAATCATTACACTGCAGCACGGCGCCTGCGGTCCGATGATGCATATACACCCGGCGGGGTGTCAGGATTCCGCCCTGATTCCGCCACTGCAGTCTATACTCAGGCATTGAAAAAGAATTTCCCGGAAGTGCCTGTCGTGATTGGAGGCATTGAAGCCTCAATGAGACGTCTCATGCATTACGATTACTGGAAAGACTCCCTTGAACCTTCGGTACTTATATCAAGCGGTGCAGACTTGCTTATCTATGGGATGGCTGAGAAAGCACTGAGGGAGCTGGTGAGACACCTTAAGAAAGGTGAAAAGCTGTCAACACTCAGGTCTCTTCCCCAGACAGCAGTGCTATGGCCATCTGATGAACCGCTGAAACCGGCAGAGGGTATGACCGATAAGCGATTGCATTCATGTGATGAAATGAGAGCTTCGTCAAAAGCCTATGCCGAAAACTTTTTGCTCTTTGAAAAGACCAGCAACAGTCAGAAACCTGTAAGACTAATTGAGCCCTGTGGGGATAAGCTTGTCGTTGTAAATCCGCCGTTACCTGTTTCCTCTGAAGAAGAGGCGGATGCCATTTATGACCTGCCTTTCAATTATGCCCCTCATCCCCGTTATGATAAGAAGGGAGCCATTCCGGCGTGGGAGATGATCAAATTTTCCGTAAATATTCATCGTGGTTGTTTCGGCGGGTGCAGTTTCTGTGCCATCGCAGCACACCAGGGGAAATACGTTTCAAGCCGGTCAGAGACATCGGTAATGAGAGAGATTGACCGCATAAGCAAAATGGATGGCTTCAAGGGGTACCTCACCGACCTTGGCGGTCCCTCTGCAAATATGTACCACATGACAGGCAGGGATAAGGAGAGGTGTGCGCGCTGCGGACGCCCGTCATGCATATGGCCGTCAGTATGCAACAACCTTGAGACATCACACCGTGACCTTACCGCCCTGTACAAAAAGGTAAATGCTCTTCCTTACATCAAAAAGGCTTTTGTTGGCAGCGGTGTAAGGTATGACCTTCTTTTTAAGGAATATAACCCGTCTGCCGGTAAAGATGAGGAGAACTACCTTCGTGAGCTTATTGTTTCACATACCGGTGGCAGGCTTAAGGTGGCACCGGAACATACTGACGATGAGGTGCTCTACCTTATGAGGAAGACCTCATTTTCGCTCTTCAGAAAATTACGTGAGAAATTCATAAAAATTATACGTGATAACGGTCTGAAGTACGAGCTTATACCATACTTCATCTCCTCCCATCCCGGCTCCACAGGCCAGAAGATGGGTAACCTGGCCCGGGAGCTGAAGGATTTGGGATTGCACCCCGAGCAGGTGCAGGATTTCACGCCCACGCCAATGACCCTGGCTACTGCGATGTATTACCTGGGTTATGACCCTTATACGGGAAAAAAAGTCTATGTAGCCCGTGATATTGCAGAGAAGCGAAAACAGAAAGACTATTTCTTCTGGTCCGGAAAGAACAAAACCGGGAGGTGATCCCGGTTTTACACAGAAACGAAATCAATCCAATGTCTAAAAACAGGGTAAATATAATTTATGTTAATTAATTAACACTGTTAATAAAATAACAACAATAAAAATGAGTAAACCTTCCCGGGGGGAAGTAGGTTATTTTGGAATCTACTGAGTTACTTACTTTCGGATGCCTGCAAATTCCGATCCTGGTTTCCAGGCTGGCCGTATGTCACTGGAAGCAATACGCCATGCTACTTCAAATGCAGCAATTGCATCTTCACGTATTCCGTCGAAATTCATCTCAGGATAGTAGTTATCGGCAGCCTTATGATACATTGTTTTAAGGTATTCCTGCTCCCTGGCTGCGGCCCATTCGCGTCCATTCTCCCTGCTGTCGCAGTTACCCCTTGCGAAAAGTGAGGGCACACCGATACGGGCAAAGGGGAAATGGTCTGACCTGAAGTACATTCCTGTCTCTGGCGCAGGATCAGGCAGGATATATCTTCCCTGTTCAGAAACGGCTTCTGCCATCATATCATCCAGCTCAGACTGTCCATAGCCTGTTACCATCATATCTTTCATCCTGCCGTTAGGGAGCATCATATCGTTATTAAAGCATGCTATGATATTCTCAGCCGGAAGGGGAGGGTTTGACGTAAAAAAATATGATCCCAGGAGTCCCTGTTCCTCAGCGGTGGGGAATAAGATTATAACAGACCTTTCCGGTCTCTTCTTCAGTGAGGCGAAGGCTTCACCTATTTCCAGTGCCCATGCCATGGTTGTCCCATTGTCGACAGCACCGTTATAGATTGAATCGCCATTCTCTTTTTCTCCGATACCAAAATGATCCCAGTGCCCTGTTATTATTATACACTCTTCAGGGTTGCCACTTCCTTTCAGGATGCCGGCCACATTTACCGAGCTGTTTTTTTTGAGGGTGTTTACAGCGCTGACACTTATTGAAGCTCCCATATCAAACCCGGTATACCCTCGCGTACATGCTTCTGTACGAAGAGTTTCAACCTTATATCCCAGGCTGCTGAAAAGCATCTCCGCCGCATCTGCCTGGAGCCATCCGGTTATATCACAGGGTTTTACTCCTCCCTCTTTCTGCTCCATATAGAGACTTGAAGTTATTGAGCTCTTCCTTGGTATTGAGTAATCATATCCGGCGCCCACTGTCTCATGGATTATCAGTATAGCAGCAGCCCCCTGCCTTGCAGCTTCCTCGTATTTGTAGGTCCAGCGGCCGTAGTAGGTCATCTGACGGCCTTTGAACAAAGCAGTGTCCTCAGTATAAAGACCGGGGTCATTTACAAGCACCACTGCGCATTTACCCTTTACGTCGACATTGGCATAGTCATTCCACCCGTATTCGGGGGTTATGATACCAAAGCCGCAGAAAACCATGGGT
>DATKUS010000112.1:0-4218 GCA_035530535.1 Bacteroidales bacterium | reverse complement strand
AGACTATTTGGATGATTGAGATCTTGAGTGTGTGACGGTAAAAATGATAAGTTTATTGTTTGTTACCGTCTAGGAGCCTATCATTAGGCATCTTTTTTAAACCACATTTCGAACCGAGCTACCTCATCTCGGCCACTACATGTTGAACTTTTTTACCATTAGTATTTCTTGCTAAAAAGGGTTTGCTGGGATCTTTGGGTTAAAGGAGAAAGTTTTATTGAACAAACAGCTCTTAAACTTTAACCATATCAGGTTGTGTAAAATGTCTTTGGAAAAACATATATTTCGAATAGCTAATCCTGCCGAGCCGATCATTGCCACAGCAATTCATGCCGGACATGAAATGCCGTGCTTTCTTCTGGATCATTCGGCCCTGACCGATGAGGAGAGACGCTACGAGGAAGATCCGTATACCGATGACTGGGCGGGTCGTTTCCCGAATCATATCATCGTCAACAGGTCGCGTTTTGAAGTGGATCTGAATCGTTCTCGCGATAAGGCTGTTTACCTGACACCGGCAGACGCCTGGGGGCTTCAGGTGTGGGAACATTTACCCCCCCGTGGGACCATCAACCGGCTTTATGAGCGTTATGACGAATTTTATGATGACCTGAATTGTGCAATTCGGACGCTGACTGCCAATAACCCCGTTGTCGTGGTTCTGGATCTGCATAGCTATAATCACCGGCGAGGCGGGATAATCGCTCCTGAAGAGCAAAACCCCCAGGTGAATATTGGAACCGGTACTACAGGTAATCCTGAAAGATGGCGATCCATTATTGATTGTACCATAGATGAACTGCGGAACGGCAGGATTGATGAAACTCCTCTTGATGTTCGTGAGAATATCAAATTCAAGGGTGGTCATATGGCGGCCTGGTTGCACCATCGATATCCGGAATCTGTCTGCGTTCTCTCCATCGAGGTCAAGAAAATCTTTATGGATGAACTCTCCGGGGTGCCGAACCATGAGGTTACCGCCGCCTTTTCTGATTATTTCCAGAATATCAGAACTGTTTTGTTGAAAATGATCCATGAGATATGGTAGTGTAGTTACATGACAGAATCTAAACGTATCACTCAGACCCTGATTGCTGAAGTAATCGAAAACCTTCAGGCAGGAAAAAATATCCGTATGGAGCTGCCGTCCGGTGGAGCCTTACATTTGGATAGAAAGCTACCATTCCTCTGTCTCTGCAGATCAACGACTCTGGAATTGGAACAATTTGCCAGAAGCGAGGCGGCTTATCTCATCGCCAATCCGAGGCGCTTCTATCAAAAAGGCTGTACTCAATTGGTCAGGGCAATTGTTGAAGAATGTTCCCGAAATGCCGGTGGTTTTCTCATTATTGAGCTATGGGAAAGTAAAGACGCTCCGACTGAGGATGAACAAACAGGCATCTGCCGGCCGCAATTCAAAATTGTCACACGCCGCCAACAGATACCGTCTGAAAGTATTGAGGTATTCCGAAATTCTCTGACCAAGATTCGAATTCAGCGCATTCCTGCGCAGGTTGATATTAAGTATAAGTCGTCACCCAAGCATACCGGGGTGCCAATTCTCATTCCCCATTCTGTTCAGAAACGAATTAACTGCTTCTGGCTTGGTCTGGAAATTGACCCAGTTTACCGTAACCCTGTGACAGGTGACAACTATCCGGCGGTTCATCGGCTTGTGCAACGCGGTATTACACAAAGTATAAAGAAAACCGTTTATCGATTCTGTTACGGGCAAACGACCCTCCGTCCCAAAACCCACCTGGCTCTCGGGCCCAGGGGAGTTCCACGAAAGGTAGGGGATATTGATAAACGGCTTGCGCTCATTGCTGAGAAAATCGACTTTCTCTATCTGGTATCTCCGGTTAATGCCAGGCAGGCCTGGGCCGAGTTCGTGAGAGGAAAATATAAGAAAAAACCAGGCTTTTTCTATCGACCAGTCCCATTTGACACGGCACTGTTGAAACGCGACCTCTATAGAATTCCCATTGACGAGCTTAATGACCCGGTATGGATCAATCTCTTTCAACAGAAACGCAAGGAATTGGATACTCAGTTGACAATGTTGCGCGATCGCAATTCCTCAGCATTCTTTTTTGGAAGTATGCAATTGCACGGTGGTGTATCACCAGAGCTTCTGGCCATGGCCAAGGAGATATTTGCAACCCTTCCGGCCGGGGTGAAATGTGCGCGTCCGCAAACCGGCCTAAAGCAATTTGAACTCCAGAATGCCGCGTTAAAGTTGATTAGTGAGTATCAGGTTATTCAGGCTGACTTTAATCCACAGGTTATAGTTAGAGATGATATAACCGGCCTGCTTGTATCCCAGGACCGCTTGTTCATCGGAGAACTTCGGGCTGTATCGGACCTTCGGGTAAGGCCCTTACTTGAGCATGAAATTGGTACGCATCTGCTAACCTATTACAATGCGGGGTGTCAGCCATTAGCACTGTTGCGAAGTGGACTTCCCGGTTATGCTGAAGTTCAGGAAGGGTTGGCTGTGCTTGCAGAGCATTTATCCGGGGGGTTAAGTGCCAATCGATTGCGGCTGCTTGCCGGTCGAGTCATCGCCGTTGATTTACTGACAAAAAACGCCACGTTTGAAGAGGTGTTCCATGAACTCACTCAAACCTGTCATTTTAATAAACGCATCTCATTTGTGGTGGCTATGAGAATATTCAGAAGTGGCGGTCTGACAAAAGATGCGGTCTATCTGCAGGGCCTGCTGCATATGATAAAACATCTGCAGGAAGGGAATTCCTTCGATGAGCTTCTGGTCGGGAAGTTCAACTTTCAACACCTGCCCATTATTCGTGAATTAACGGCACGTAATGTGCTTGCTAAACCACAGTTGAAACCGCTCTATCTACAAACAGATGAAGCCGCTCAACGACTGGACGCAATCCGGCATGGACAAACCTTAAATGACATTCTAAAGGAGACATTATTATGAGAATCGGATTCTTTGTAAACGATGTAAAGACGGAACTCCAGGCATTCACCACGACACGCCTGGCCATGCAGGCTGTGAATCGCGGACACCAGGTGTGGTACATTGGTGCCGGTGATTTTGCCTATGATGTGGATGAGAAAATTCATGCAAGGGCATGCGGTGTCAGTAAGAAGAATTATAAATCGTTGAAAATCTTTCTCAGTGAACTCCAGGGACCTAAGGCCGTAAAAGAACGGATCAGTGTTGATGATTTGGATGTGCTTATGCTGCGCAGCAACCCATCGGACGACATTAATGCTCGTCCCTGGGCGCAAAACGCTGGGATTATGTTTGGTCGAGTCGCCATGCGCCATGGAGTTATTGTCCTGAACGACCCCATCGGACTTTCCGGTGCCATGAACAAGATGTATTTTCAGCTTTTCCCGGAGGAGGTTCGGCCAGTTACTTTGATCACCCGGGATCGCAAAGAGATCAAGGATTTTGCCAAGGATCAGGGCGGCAAGATAGTTCTGAAACCT
This sequence comes from Bacteroidales bacterium, assembly GCA_035530535.1. Lineage (GTDB taxonomy): Bacteria > Bacteroidota > Bacteroidia > Bacteroidales > VadinHA17 > SR-FBR-E99. The sequence continues at coordinate 750 of DATKUS010000112.1, read as the reverse complement.
CTGCTTGGTTCCGGTGGTAGCAATGTATTTCTTCTGACACAATCCGATATTGGCAACCTGAACCAGATTGTCGATGCCATATGCCGTGATGGCTATGTGATTGCTCAAGAGTACCTTCCTGCTGCTAAAGAGGGCGACACCCGCCTCTTTCTTATGAACGGGGAACCACTCAAGTATAAGGGGAAGTATGCCGCATTCCGCCGTGTCCGCGCTGCTGATGATATCCGCAGCAATATTTATGCAGGCGGTCAGAAGATGCAGGCGTTTATAACCGACGAGCACCTACGTTTGGCAGAGATGGTACGACCTAAGCTTGTTCAGGATGGTATGTTCTTGGTTGGTCTGGATATTGTCGGTGATAAATTAATGGAGATCAATGTTTTCAGCCCGGGTGGACTTGGCAGTAGTCAGCAATTTGAAAAGGTCAATTTCAATATACCTGTGTTACATGCCATGGAGAAAAAAGTTGATTATATGAAGTATTACCGGCGAAATTTTGACAACGCAGAAATGTGTATCTTGTAGGTCAACGGCAAAGAGGATAAAGCAATGATAATGGATTTTCCGAAACAGGGTCATGCATTGGTTATAGTGGCCCATCCGGATGATGAAATCCTTGAGTTCGCAGAGGTTTGTGTTAATGAAAACATTGTGAAAGTAAAAAAATGTCCCGATTGGAAGAGCAAAAAACAAAGAAAGTGATTTCGTTTTGAATGTAAAAAAATAAATGGAAAAAAAGTAATTACTTCT
>DATKUS010000111.1:0-10662 GCA_035530535.1 Bacteroidales bacterium | reverse complement strand
TCTTGAAGGCATGCTTACGCTTGATTTTACCTGAACCGGTCAAAGAAAACCTTTTCTTTGCACCCGGATTTGTCTTCATTTTTGGCATTTCTGATATATATATGTATAAAGTGTCTATTTCTTCTTCTTGGGAGAGAGGATGATGATCATCCTTTTTCCCTCGAGTCTTGGCATCTGGTCTACTTTCCCGTATTCATCAAGGTCACTGACAAACCTGGCAAGCAACTTCTCTCCCTGGTCCTTGAAGAGTATTGATCTTCCCTTGAAGAAGACATATGCCCTGACTTTTGCTCCTTCTTCAAGGAAACCGATGGCATGTTTTAACTTAAAATTGTAATCGTGATCATCGGTGTTCGGGCCGAAACGTATCTCTTTTACAATGGTTTTGGCAGTATTCGCTTTGACTTCCTTCTGTTTCTTTTTCTGCTGGTACAAAAACTTCTGGTAATCAACGATCTTACATACAGGTGGTTCAGCGTTTGGAGATATCTCAACAAGGTCAAGTTCCATTTCGTCAGCCAGCCTGAGTGCTTCAAGGATACTCAGTACCTGAGGCTCCATGTTTTCACCTACTACCCTTACCGTTCTGGCGGTGATCCTGTTGTTAATCCGGTGTTCCGGTTCCGGTTTTCTTCCTGGCCTTGGCCTGGAAAAGATTGGTCCTGCTATGGTTTTGTCCTCCAGTTAAGTTAATACTATGCTAAATATCAATTTATTAAACATCTGTTTCGGCAGCAACTTGCCCATTTACAAGATTGATAAAATCTTCCGGTTTCATTGCTCCTTTATCACCTTCACCCTGCCTGCGGACAGAAACTGTTCCGCTTTCAACCTCTTTTTCTCCAATAACAAGAAGGTAGGGTATCCTCTTTAACTCATTATCCCTTATCTTTTTACCTATCTTTTCGTTCCTGTCGTCAATCAGGGTACGAATATCGGAATTATTAAGGAATTTCAAAACAGTTTTTGCATAATCATTGAATTTTTCACTTATGGGAAGGACTACTGCCTGGTCTGGGGTAAGCCAGATAGGGAATTTTCCCGAGGTGTTCTCAATGAGTACAGCCACAAAACGTTCCATGGAACCGAAGACAGCCCGGTGTATCATTACCGGCTGGTGCTTCTGATTGTCACTCCCCATATAGGTGAGTTCAAATCTCTCCGGCAGGTTGTAATCAACCTGGATGGTACCCAGCTGCCATTTTCTCCCTATGGCATCTCTCACCATGAAATCGAGCTTGGGTCCGTAAAAGGCTGCTTCGCCCACTGCAATAGTGGTCACAAGGTTCATTTCCCCGGCAGCTTCTATAATTTCCTTCTCGGCCTTTTCCCAGTTTTCATCTGAACCGATATATTTCTGTTTGTTGGCCGGATCACGAAGAGATATCTGTGCTGTAAATTCATTGAATCCACCAATTTTGAAGATGTATTTTACCAGATCGATAATGCTCTTGAACTCCTCCTTTAACTGATCGGGACGGCAGAAGTGGTGAGCATCATCCTGGGTGAAGCTTCGCACTCTGGTAAGGCCGTGGAGTTCACCGCTCTGTTCATAACGGTACACGGTCCCGAATTCCGCCATACGCAGCGGCAGATCCTTGTAGGAATGAGGAGTGGCATTGTATATTTCGCAGTGATGAGGACAGTTCATGGGTTTCAGCATGAAGACCTCACCCTCCTGTGGCGTGGTGATAGGCCTGAATGAGTCAGCACCGTATTTTTCATAATGCCCTGAGGTCTTGTAGAGCTCAACATTACCGATATGGGGTGTTGAAACCATGACATAGCCTCTCTCTTTCAGTACTTTAGTCATGAAGTCCGTAAGCCTCTGCTTCAGGTCAGCACCTTTGGGCAGCCAGAGAGGCAGACCCATTCCCACTTTAGGAGAGAATGTAAACAGCTCCAGGTCTTTGCCGATGCGCCTGTGATCACGCTTGCGGGCTTCCTCAAGAAGTGTTATATACTCATCAAGCTGTTTTTGCTTCGGGAAGGTGATGCCATAAATGCGTGTAAGCATCCTTCTCTTTTCATCGCCTCTCCAGTAAGCACCAGCAAGACTCAGCACCCTTATTGCTTTAATGGAAGATGTATCAGGAAGATGAGGGCCGCGGCACAGATCAGTGAAGTTGCCCTGTCTGTACAGGGTTATTGTCCCGTCCACAAGCTCAGAAATCAGCTCAGTCTTATACTCATCCCCCTTGGCACTGAAGATATCCATCGCCTCTTTCATGCTGACCTCAGAACGAATTATCTTATTATTCTGTGCAGCCAGTTCCTTCATTTTAGCTTCAATAAGGGGAAGATCAGCATCAGTTATTACCTTCCCTTCACCCGGATCAACATCATAATAGAAACCGTTTTCGATAGCAGGTCCAATGCCGAATTTCATGCCCGGGAAGAGAGCCTCGAGAGCCTCAGCCATAAGATGCGCCGATGAATGCCAGAAAGCATGCTTAGCCTCAGGGTCATCCCACTTGTGAAGCTTTAAGGTTGCATCTGTCTCTACCGGCCGGGAAAGGTCAACTACTTCACCGTTGACGGTAGCCGCGTATACGTCAGCAGCCAGCCTCGGGCTTATTGACATGGCTATGTCATAACTGCTGACTCCCTTTTCAAATTCTCTTACCGACCCGTCCGGAAAAGTTATCCTGATCATTGCTGAAATTTAAATTAGTTCGCAAAGATAACGTTTTTTCAATTGATAAGTTCAAGAATCCAACGTCGCTTTTGCCTGTTACAGCATTCACTGAGATGTCTGGCACAGATTTTGGATTTGTATAAAAGATATTAATAAACAGAGTCATGAAAAGATTAATCTTCTTAACCGCAATCGCAGCACTGGTGCTCACTTCATGTGATATACAGCCTGATGCAAACTTCTTTACCGACAAGGTAATCGCTGAGGTCGGTGAAGAAATATACTTCACAAATGCTTCCTACAATGCTACTGATTTTGAATGGGATTTTGGTGACGGCACTATTTCAGATGCCTTTAATGCTATTCACACTTATTCAGGCACAGGGATATTTACGGTAGTCCTCAGAGTTTGGTCTCACACGGGTAACCTCGATGAAGCCTACCAGGAAATAGAAGTCCTTTCTCCTACAATGCTGGAGGTGGAAGTGCTTGAGTACTGGGATCAGTATCCCGTAAGGAATGCAAGCGTTATTCTTTATCCAACACTTCAGGACTGGGATAATGAAACCAATGCAATCGTAGAGGGATTCACCAATTCATCAGGGAAGGTGATATTCACCAACCTGGGTCCCCGGGTTTATTGCGTGGACGTATGGCATCAGGATTATAATAACTACACCCTGAGGGATGAGGATGTGGAATTTATACAGACAGACAGGCTTAATGCCCGCGAACTGAACCAGTTCACGGCATGGGTTGATTATACGGGAGCCAAAGGAGCTTCTGCAACGCGCGACAGAAAGATGCTGGTTGTTCCAAAGGACAGAACAATGAACCAGACCGTAAAGAAGTAATTTTAACGCTAAAAAGATCCAAACCATTGTCAGAGTGAATTAAATTTCGTTATGTTTGTGTGTTAACAAACCTAATCGAAAGAAGCAATGGATACAAAATTCGTGCTGGGCGGAATAGACTATCTGATAATGATAGTCTATTTTATTTTTGTATTGGGCATTGGATGGGCCCTTAAGAAATACATGAAGAATGCAAGCGCTTTTCTTGAAGCCGGGCGCTCAATACCTGCCTGGGTGGCGGGTCTGGCGTTCATCTCCACCAACCTCGGGGCACTTGAGGTAATGGGAATGACGGGCTCAGGCCTGAAATACGGTATGCTCACCACTCACTTTTACTGGATCGGAGCAGTTCCTGCCATGCTCTTCCTCGCTCTTTTCATGATGCGTTTCTATTACGGATCCAAAGCCAGATCAGTTCCAGAGTACTTAAAACTCCGTTTTGACGAAAAGACACGCGGACTGAATGCCATTCTGTTTGCGGTGATGACAATACTGGCTTCCGGCATATCGATGTATGCCCTGGCAATACTTCTGGAAAACGTCCTGGGATGGAATTTCAACGTTTCAATCCTGGCTTCGGCTGCCATCGTTCTTGCATATACATACCTCGGCGGACTCTCCTCGGCAATATACAATGAAGTGCTCCAGTTCTTCATCATCATTATAGGCCTGCTGCCAATGACTCTCCTTGTAATGAAAGATGTTGGAGGGTGGAGCGGACTGCAGGGCGGACTTGCTCCTATAGTGGAGGCCAGGGGCTTTGCTGCCGACACATGGACAACAACCTGGAAATATACAGGCTCGGGAGGTGCTAACCCGCTGGGCGTGGCGTGGTACGGTATAGCTGCCGGTCTTGGATTCGTGCTTTCATTCGGTTACTGGTGCACCAACTTCCTGATTGTACAGAGAGCCATGGCTGCTGAATCGAATATAGCTGCACGCAAGACACCCCTGATCGGCGCAATCCCCAAGATGTTCATTCCATTCCTTATTATCGTTCCGGGTATTGCAGCACTGGTGCTTCTGAATGACCCGACAAAAGGTTTTGCCCTGCCGCTGAACGAAACCGGTCAGCCGATCTATGACTACACCATAATAATGCTTCTCAAGCAGTACCTGCCGGCCGGCGTTCTGGGCCTGGGCATAACAGCCCTGCTGGCTTCATTCATGTCAGGAATGGCAGGAAACGTATCGGCATTCAATACTGTCTGGACCTATGACATCTACCAGAGCTATATCAGGCCGCTGACGGGAAACCATGAGCTTGACGATAAACATTACCTGAAAGTAGGCAAAATATCCACCGTCTTTGGAGTGGTGGTGAGCATCGGCGCGGCATATATTGCAAGCAAGTTCGGCAACATCATGGACTTCCTGCAGACCATCTTCTCAATGATCAACGCGCCGCTCTTTGCGGTTATATTCCTGGGGATGTTCTGGAAAAGATCCACGGGTCACGCAGCATTCACAGGCCTGCTGGCAGGATTCGCAGTGGCTTTGCTGCACCACGGCCTCACACAGCCCATGGGCTCCGATACTCTCGTCAAGGGAGGATGGCTGGGTGTGATACACGAGTATCCGGTAGAAATGGCACAGAACTTCTGGACTGCCATTTATGCATTTACGACGTCCACACTGCTGACCGTAATCATTTCACTTTTGACCAAACGCGTCAAGAGTGATGCAGAACTGGATGGCCTCGTCTATTCAATGACAGCTCCCATAAATGATGATGAGGTGATATGGTACCAGAGACCCTGGTTCCTGGCGCTCATCGTAGCCGTGATCTGTATAATACTGACAATTTTGTTCTGGTAACCTAAAAGCGTACTATCATGATAGATATAAGATTTCCAATCGGACTGATGTTTTCGGTATTTGGTATAATAATAACCGTTTACGGTCTGACCACCATTGGTAACGATGCAATGTACCTCAGGTCGCTTAATATAAATGTTAACCTGATATCAGGCATATGCATGCTGATCTTCGGCCTGGTTATGCTTTTCTTTTCTGATCCTGTAAAGAAATGGCTTAAGAACCGAAAGGCTTAGCGCATGAGATGAGTAAAGAAGGCTGCCCCGGGCAGCCTTCTTCATTATATCTTATCGGAAAATACGGATCCGGGAAGCGCTCTCAGGTTATATCTCGAAGCCATTGATTCACCGTAGGCGCCTGCTGATCTTATGGCTATAAGGTCGCCGCGCGATGTCTCAGGCAACTCCACAAACTTTCCAAAGGTGTCGGTTGTCTCGCATATCGGCCCAGCCACTGTGTACTTTTTCGCCGGGAGATTGGAAGTGAGATTTTCTATCCTGTGATAGGCATGGTAAAGTGCCGGCCTCATCAGGTCCGTCATGCCGGCATCAAGGATAACGAATGTTTCCGCAACTCCGTTCTTAATATACAGGACCCTGGATATCAGTGATCCGCACATCGCCGTAAGCGAACGCCCAAGTTCGAATGACAGCGAGCTCCTGATCCTTTTGTCAAGGTGTTCCCTGAAGAGACCGAAATATTCCCTGAAAGGAGGGAGGAGCTCCGGATGATCATAACTGATGCCCAGGCCGCCACCGAGGTTTATATTCTCAGGCTCAAGACCCCTGTCACAGAACCATTCATAGATCTGGTTTACCCTGGTGCAAAGATTACGGTATGGAGCCATATCAGTCACCTGCGACCCGATATGAAAGTGTATCCCTTTGAAATCAACATTCTTCAATTGTTTAAGAAGAGCGGCCACAACATCCAGCTCCGGAATCCTTATTCCGAACTTGTTCTCATCTGTTCCGGTTGTTATCTCCCTGATGGTATGAGCTTCTATATTCGGGTTAATTCGCAAAGCCACAGGAGCCCTCAGGCCCATCCTCCCTGCAATCTCATCAATGACTTCAAGCTCTTGAATGGATTCGCAGTTGAAGCATTTAATACCCGCCATGAGAGCTCTTTCAATCTCATTATCGCTTTTGCCAACACCGGCAAAAACAACCTCTCCGGCCTGAAAACCACAGTCAAGGGCATGCTCAATCTCATTTCCGCTTACACAGTCGGCTCCAAGCCCATAACCTGCTATTGTCTTCATAATTACAGGATTGAAGTTGGCTTTTACTGCATAGTGCACACTGAATCCCTTTTCGGAGGCTTCATTTCTGACAAGACCGAGTGTTTTCTTAAGGACAGCCATGTCATAATAATAAAAGGGCGTAGGCAGACTGAACAGCTTATCTTTGGTTTCCTTTGTAAACATTATTTTGTGGGGAATAATTTATTACTGAGCGACTTAAGTGCTTCTAATTTGTTTTTTGTATCTATCAGTATGGAGACACTGTTGTCACTGCCTCCGTATGATATCATTTTTACAGGGATATTGTCGAGTGCCTCAAATATTTCGGGGGCAGAGCCTACCCTCCCGGTCCGGAAATCACCCACTACGCATATGATAGACTGTTCCTGTTCCACCTCAACAGAGCCTAATTTGCCCAGGGCCTTTACTATCTCGCCGAGGTATCCTGGCTCATCAATGGTAAGCGAAAGAGCCACCTCTGAAGTGGTGATCATATCAATTGGGGTTTTGAATGACTCAAAGACCTCAAAGATCCTGCCCATAAAGCCATAAGCCTGCAGCATCCGGTCTGACCTGATACGGACCACCGTAATGCCGTCTTTGGCGGCTACGGCCTTATAGTCTTCGAGTTTTGACTCTGATGTTATCAGAGTACCCTCGTCGGAAGGCTCCAGGGTGTTTTTAAGCCTTACAGGTATCTTTTTCAGCCTCGCCGGGTTGATACTGGAAGGGTGCAGAATCTTTGCACCGAAATAAGCCAGCTCCGCAGCTTCATCGAAAGAAAGTTCGCGGATAACGCTTGTATTTTCAACGTACCTGGGGTCATTATTATGAAACCCGCTGATGTCAGTCCATATCTGTACCTCTTCAGCACCAAGCGCTGCCCCAATAATGGTAGCGCTGAAGTCACTGCCTCCCCTGCGGAGATTGTCCGTCTCTCCGAATGCATTACGGCAGATAAAACCCTGGGTGATAAGTATCTTCTCATCATTGACCTGGGCCATCTCCCTTTTCAGGTTCTCCCTGATATAGAAATAGTCAGGCTCACCGTCCTTGTCAATGCGCATGAAATTGAGAGCAGGGAGGAGCTTTGATTCTATGCCTGTCTCTGAAAGAAGAAGGTGCAGAAAAGCAGTTGAGATGAGTTCCCCGCCGGCAAGAATCCTCTTTTCATTATGCCTGCTGTACTCCCTGGAAAAGAGACCCTTAATGTAATCAAAGTGTTCATTAACGAGATCATGAGCCCGGGTCGACCACGTTACAGATGCAAAAAGCTCTTCGGCAACATCATGATAATTCCTGCGCAGCGCCTCGCACTTCCTAATTGCCTCTTTCATATTCCCTGCCGAGAAAAGCTCAGACATCTCAACAAGAGCATTTGTTGTCCCTGCCATGGCAGAAAGGACAACTATCTTCTGTTTATCGTCGTTTATCAGGGGCACCAGCGCCCTGAAACGCTCTGCCGACCCAACTGAGGTACCTCCGAATTTGTAAATTTTCATTTTTTTGAAAAAAAAAGACCTGCTTTTCCGGCAGGCCTGGAAAATACATTGCCAGATTTGCGGGGTCAAATATAAATAAAAGTCAAGTTGATGATAACGTTCTGGTACATTTTTTGAACAAAAATTATCTGATCCAAAATCAGGAGACAACTATGAAAAACATAAGACTTTTAATTTTACTTTTTTTTATCATCCCTGCCTGCGCGATATTTACCAGGGAAGATAAGAAGGTGGTGCAGGTTGTTCATAACAATGATGCAGTTGACAGCACGGAATATGAACTTGTTGTATTTGATCAGGGATATGAAACCTGGCTTCTTATGCAGCCGTCTCAGCAGCATTCGGCTGAATATTACAAAGCGAAAAACAGAATATATGTGAGCGAGTGGAATTACCGCTACATGAACCAGGCGCGTTACGGAAGCCAGTATGGAAGTTATCTCGACTATGACACTTTCATCGATTACGGGTATGAATTTGAGCGCCGGCTATTTTATTATTTCAAATATTTTGAGGAGAGTAATGGCGTAAGGCTGGAACCGGGTGGGAGATAGGGGCAAATATTTTATCTCTTTTGATGAATTTGGATTATTGATTAAAAAAAAATTTTACTTTTGCACCCGCTGAAGATAAGATCAGCGGTGCCGCCCAGATGGCGAAATTGGTAGACGCGCTAGTTTCAGGGACTAGTATCAGCAATGATGTGCAGGTTCGAGTCCTGTTCTGGGCACCAACTGAAGACAAAAGACAAAAGTCACAAGACAAAAAAACTTTTATCTTTGAACTTTTATCTTTTATCTTGAAGTAAGCCCAGGTGGTGAAATTGGTAGACACGCCAGCTTGAGGGGCTGGTGCCGGTTACGGTGTGCAAGTTCGAGTCTTGTTCTGGGCACTACAAAAAAAAGGTCGGAATTTATCCGGCCTTCTTCATTTCCATACGTCAGTTAATTTTATAATCCTTCATTGAATCATAGGCCGCCTGCAGAATTGACAACCGTATATTCATTTCAGAGAGTTTGTAGTTTTTACGCGTCGGATAGACATGATTGCTCAGGAAGACATATGTAAGTTCAGCGTCAGGATCAACCCAGACGAAGGTTCCGGTAAATCCGGAGTGACCGAAACTGGCAGGTGAAGCCGATTTGCATGGATAGGTATCCTCGGGAGGGATAGTATCATTAGGAAGCATCGGCTTATCAAAACAGAGCCCGCGCCTGTTATCATTTTCCGGGAACTGCACCCTTGTGTATTCTTTAAGTACCTCCTGGCTTAAGATTCTTGTACCGCCATAGGTGCCACCCCTCCGGTACATCTCCCAGAGTTTAAGGAGATCTGTTCCTGTGGCAAAGAGTCCGGCATGACCCGAGACACCCCCAAGCATCGCAGCACCCTCATCATGAACAGTGCCCAATATAAGCTGCTTTCTGAATAACGAGTCATATTCAGTTGGAATAATCCTGTCCTTTGAATACTTGTCAAGAGGATTATATGTAATGTCAAACGCACCAATCTTATTGTAAATATTCAATGGCGCAAATTTGTCAATGGTAGTGTCTGTAAGGCTTTCAATTATCTCTGCAGCCAGGATAAAGGTGAGATCCGAGTAAAGATACCTTTTCTTACCTGTTTTGCTGTCTCTTATTTCTTTGAACATCTCCTTTGTGTAATGCCTGTTAATGTAGAGTAAGTCCGTCACCGGCATAGCATATCTTCTGTTCTCTCGCTCACTGAAAATGCCATTTTTAAAGGTACCGAGTTCCTTCATAGTATTCTTGTAGAATGGTATGAAGGCCGTCATTCCCGCCTGGTGGGCAAGCATGTCACGAAGAACCATATCACCCTTGTTGGATAACCTGTACCATGGCAGATATGACCCGAGGGTCCTGTCGGGGTCAAACAGACCTCGGTCATTAAGCAACATCAACGATGGAGTCGCAGCCGATACCTTTGTTACCGAAGCCAAATCCCACAGATCCTCTTCCTTGACCTTCTCTGTGCTGTCATAAGTATGAAACCCGTAGCTTTTGTCAAAGACAACAATGCCTTTTCTGGCGATCAATACCTGACATCCGGGATAAGCCATTGAATCAAGGCCTGCACCAACAATAGAGTCTATTCTATTATTCAGAATTGCTGATGAAAGACCGGCATTTTCCGGAAATCCATACTGTAGCCGCAGGTTGCCCGGTGACTTCAATCCGTATCCTTCAGGATACTTTACATTTATTGTAACCGGCAGCCTTCCGGAGGAGCCCAATGCTCCGAAGATAACCTGCACGGCTGCCTGTTGCGTATAAACATTATCCTGGTATGCTATTATTAGTCCTGACGGCGTGTATGTCAGGTTCATCCTGTCGATGCCGTAGGGATTGCCAAACCATGAGATAATGGTACCAGGCTGAGACGCAAGCCTGTTGACAACATTTGTCAGTGCAGGCGTGACACCGAATGAAGATGACGGATGCTGATCAAGTCCGGTAATCCCCGCTATAACAATATCATAATCCTTAAGCTTTGAATAGACAAACTCAGATGTCTGGATGTTTTCCGGATCGATAAAATAATGATCAGCATGGGTGTACCTGCTTACCATGGTCTGAAACT
>DATKUS010000110.1:0-14534 GCA_035530535.1 Bacteroidales bacterium | reverse complement strand
GATCCTGTGGAGAGCAGATTCCCTGGTTGCGGGTCCTGGCTTATAGTAGTTGTTTACCATATTCTGATGCCCCATTTCTCCGCCGTAGGAACTGTTGAATCCCCAGTTGAATATCACGTTATTCCGGAAATCAACTATCTCCGTCTCCCTGGTCTCAGGATGATATCTGGCGCCGCAGAAACGCGGATTGCGGCTGGTGTGGTCAGCCAGAAGGTTATGATGAAAGGAGGCTCCCATTCCGCCCCAGATGCCACCATAGCCATGCTCTCCCTTGTAATGGCCGGCACTGAAAAGGCTCTCCGATATTATGCACCACTGCATCGTAAAATTTGTATTATCATAGAATGACGCTGTCTCATCAACAGACCAGCTCATGGAGCAGTGATCAATAATAATATTCGCGTGTCTTATGCCCGTGATCGCATCCGGCGGTTCTTCGGTGGGTGAGTCTATGCCACAGCGGAACCTGATATACCTGATAATGACATTGTCCGCATCAACAGACACTGTCTGGCCTTTTATACAGATCCCGTCGCCGGGGGCACTCTGCCCGGCTATAGTTACATCCCCTTTTGAGATAGAGAGCCTGCGCTTTAGCTCTATGGTACCTGATACGGCAAAGACTATAGTTCTTGGACCGCTTTTGTTCAGTGCCCACCGCAGTGAACCCTCTTCCGGCTTTGTGACAGAATCAGTGAGATTGGTAACCACATAAACATCACCCCCGCGTCCACCAGTGGAATATCTGCCGAAACCCTCGGCGCCGGGGAAAGCCGGCTGCTGGCCCCACGCCATCAGTGGCAAGAAACATACAAGCAACAATAGTTTTTTCATCTTACGGTCTCCATAGTTTTTGTGCCGTCAGGCATCACCTTTTCAATCCTGATATTTCCAGACTTCTTTCCGTCAACCTCAATATAATTTCCGGTTTTACCCAGTACATTGAGACCCTGAATATCCACATTTTTACTGTTGACAAAACGCAGCACCGGCGATTTTTTTGTTGTCAGCCGCAGACCCCTGATCTCAACGCCGTCGGCATCGATACAAGCCATACCGTTCTCGGCTTCGATATCAATATCTTCAAGATATATGTTTTCGAGGTTCAATTCCGGCAGGCCCTGCAGATAGATACCCTGCATTGCTCCCTTGCATGTAAGATTCCTGATGGAAATATTGCGAAATACGGGTGTTTCTTCATTCACGCCGGGAATTTTTCCTTTTGTTGTTTCAATGTTTGTTCCCGCAGCAAGCATTTCGGAGACGGATAATCCTCCGTAATAGAGATTGAATGAAATGGCCTGGGTAGGTATATTTATCATTTTTATGTCAGAAAAGTAAATGTCTTCAACTACGCCACCCCGTCCGCGGTTGCTTTTAAAGCGAAGGCCCACATCAGTGCCCATGAAAGTGCACCCTGATACGGACATATTTTTTACACCTCCAGACATCTCGCTGCCGATAGTTACCCCGCCATGGCCGTGATAGACGATGCAATCCCTGATAATAAGATTTTCCGTAGGCATGCCTCGTTTCCTGCCATCAGCGTCTTTTCCTGATTTAATGCATATGGCATCATCGCCCACATCAAAGTTACTGTTATAAAGAATAGTATTCCTGCAGGATTCAATATCTATCCCGTCACCGTTCTGTGAGTACCAGGGATTTTTCACGGTTATATTCCTTATGGTAAGATCTTCGCACATCAGAGGATGGATGCACCATGCCGGCGAATTCTGGAATCCGGGTCCGTCAAGCAGCACCCGGCTGCAGCTGACAAGGCTAACCATCACAGGGCGAAGAAAGTCTCTTATCTTTTCAAAATCTTCTTTGGTAGTAAGTTGTCTTGGCACGTTCATCTCGCTCATCTCCTGGGCCTCCTTATAAGACTGCGATGGGTACCATATGCTGCCGCTATCCCCAACAACGCCTCCTGATTTAACAAGATCCTTCCAATGAGACTCAGTAACCTTGTCTTTCTTTACCGGCCTCCACGCTTCGCCGGTACCGTCAAAAATACCTTTTCCGGTGATGGCGATATTATGCAGGTCCTTGCCGAAGATCGGGGAGATGCACCGGTAGGTGTTATATCCTTCAAAGCTTGTCTCAATCAATGGGTAGAGGTCCTTGTCAGGACTGAAGATCACCAGGGCGCCCTCTTCAGTATGCAGATTTATATTGCTTTTAAGGATTACAGGGCCGGTTAGCCAAATACCGCTCGGGATGATAACTTTGCCGCCGCCTTTAGCAGCAACATCAGAAATGGCATCAGCAAAAGCTTTTGTATTCAGAGTCTGCCCGTCGTTTACCGCTCCGAAATCGGCAACTGAAACTGAGTAGTCAGGGAATACCGGCTCGGCAACAGGAGACATGGGAAACTCCAGTCCCTCATAATAGACTGCGGGAGGCATTAAGTCGGATGCCTCCTTAAGGACTTTCATTCCCTTGAAGACGAGGTTTGCCACAGCTATGGCACCGGCGGGCTGAAAATGGGTATTGTCTTTGCTACCCTCCGGATATCCTTCGTAAAGCCCAGCCGGGAAGTTCATAAAATAGGTTTCTGTTACATATTCCTGGTCTCTGCTGCTAAAAAACTCCATGCTCAGTGAGGTGAGGTCGATGAGATAAACGTCGAGCTCCTCAGCCACAGACCTCATTGCATCAGGATAGTCTCCATGGGTATTGCCCAGCTTGCCTTCCTCCCAGGGATAGTTTCTTGCAACAGGGGTAATAAGAACAGGTATGGCACCTTTCTCGCGAGACTGGCTCACGTACAGTCTCAGGAATTCCTTATACCCCGGAAGGGAAACGTATCTCTCACCCTTGGCGACGGATGCATCATTATGTCCGAACTGTATCATCACAACATCTCCCTTCTGCAGCTGACGGTAAATTTCAGACCACCTTCCCTCCTCGAAAAATGACCTGGTGCTACGCCCTCCTCTTGCCCTGTCATCAACTATAGCACTGTCGGTCTTAATAATTTGCCTTACCAGCGGAAGAGAATCGGAGCACAGAAAAGTCTGAAACACCTGTCCCCATCCCATGATCGGGTATCTCCTCGTGTTATAGTCGTCTTCAAGAGAATAGTCCGTAACAGTGGAATCTCCGATCAGCCATACTTTGGTGACTTTTTCACTCTTGCCCTCTTCCTGTCCGCTCATTGCCGGCTGACCGGAAAAGGCCGACAGGATGCCTGTCACAATAAACATGACAATGAATTTGCTGTATTTCATATTGTACCCATTATTTTTTTTCTATTCTAAACCAGTCTATGTCTGCGCCTCCGGCATCATTCGCAGTACCCTCGCCAAGGGCAAAGTACCCTATTTTTGCGCCTATCCATTTACCCGGGCGCGCCTTGAAACTTTCACCAGCGCTTATGAACTCCTCGCCGTCCGTGCTGTAGCTGAAGCTGCAAAGGGCACCATCTTCAACACTGACGCGCAGTGTTATGCCGGGCTTCTGTATCTCCGCTGAGAAGAGTTGTTCTTCCTTACCGCCTCTGTCAGCCTCAATGCATCTCACCACTCTGAGTATTATTTTTTCTTCCACCCGTTTAAGCGAGATAAACTGGTAATCTGTTCCCATCACCACCAGACCTGCCTCTTCCCCGTCATACCTGGCATTGAAAGTCACGGCGGTGGTAGCGGTGAAGGCTTCCGCCGGGAACTTCTGAAGCAGAAGATTGGGAATATCCCAAAGGTTAGTGAAGTTCTCAGGCTTTGGGATGCAATTCAGCCGGTAAAATCCCAGTCCGCCGTCTGCGAAACCCCATGTAAGTGAGGGATTTGCGTGCCACTGCCACTGCAGTCCCAGCCTGGGTTCTGCAAATTCATCGCTTTCCGGTGGGGTCACCGGTGGGTATTTCTCCCCGATATCAGGTTTGCGGAATGTGCCCACCGGTTCTCCAATGCCGTCTCCGTCCAGATCAGCTCCAATTTCCGGCCAGTCATCTTTCCATTTCATCGGTTGTAGATGGACAACACGGCCATAGGCATCCTTATCCTGAAAATGAATGAACCAGTTCTCTCCCGTCCGGGTTGTCACCCATGCTCCCTGGTGAGGCCCATTGATGTCTGTATTTCCCTGATGGAGTACGGTTTTTTCCTCGTACGGTCCGTAAATATTCTCTGCACGAAGAGCTATCTGCCATCCATTGGTTACACCACCGGCCGGTGCAAATATGTAATAATGTCCGTTCCTCTTATAGAATTTCGGCCCTTCAACCGTCGGGTGGCTGTAATGACCGTCAAAAACCATGACAGCATCATCAGAGACAATTGTGCCGTCGGCATTCATTGTGCTTACCACGAGGACGCTTTTGATCCCTGCCCGGCTGCCGGCAAAGGCATAGACCATGTAAGCCCTGCCATCATCATCCCAGAGAGGTGAGGGATCTATCAATCCCTTTCCGCCCCTAACAAGCAGAGGCTCAGACCATGGTCCTGCCGGATCTTTTGCCTTTACCAGGAATAACCCGCGGTCAGGATCAGGATAATAGATATAATATTCATTATCATGAAACCGAAGACACGGAGCCCATACGCCGCCACCGTGTACTGGCTTTCTGAAGTCTTCCTCAGGGTGGAGGCTGGCCAGGGCATATCCTTTGAGCTCCCAGCTGACAAGATCCTTTGAATGCAATACCGGCAGGCCCGGCACACAGTTGAATGAAGAAGCCGTCATATAATAATCATCACCCACCCTTATCACATCAGGATCAGAATAATCGGCATGAAGGATAGGGTTCATATAGGTTCCGTCTCCTTTGTCAGCGGACCATACCACGGAAAGGTATGGTTCTGCCTGCAGGTTTTTCTCATCAGCCACTGTTACGCGGGTCCCGGAAGTGCAGGATATGACTGCCGGGAGAACCATACATGACAGGGCTTTGATTATTTTTCTTTTCATATCACCCATAACAGTTACTTGTATGTGATAACCATTTCGGGCCTTAGCTTCAGCAGATCCGGAATATCAAAGAATTTAAGAACATCTGGTATCACATATGAATACCAGTCTCTCTCCATAGGCCTCTCCAGTATCTCAAAATATGACCTTATAGAATGATCTATTTCAATCTTTGAAATATGATCGTCGAGTACGGAGGCATATATCGCGACAGGACCGGCTGACCCTGATGCAATTATTTTAACTGGCAGATCCTTTATCAGATTCTGCACGCTTACAAATTCCAGGAGGGTAAAAATATCCTCTGTACGCTGACCGGGCAGGGGTTGTCCGATATGGAGGCTGATGATGGTATTGTGATACTCGCGGTTATAATATTTCCACTCATTGGCTTCAGGGCTTTCTGCCGCCTCACCCATTCCTCTCAGGTCAGCCAGAAGAACAGGGTTTCCGGCTCTCATTTGAGGCATAATATTCACGTAGTCTGAAGCGATTGCGGCTTTTCCTGATTCATTCAGCCATACAACAAGAGTATCAACAGAGCTTATCTTTTCAGGAATGAAAAACAGGCATGGCAGTGGTACTTCGCCTTCTCTTCTAAGGATATATTTCCAAAGTCTGAAGTTTTTATGCTGCTCAATACTTATTGCCTCAGCTTTGACATCGATCCTGCCGTTCTGCAGAGAAAGAAGTTCTCTCAGTTTAAGCCTGATCTCCTCAGCGGAGCTTAGGGCAAAAAATGCTTCCCGACTCCCGCCAAGTTCACGGGCCATCTCAAGAGTAAAATCCTGAACATTTTTTTCACCCGCAAAAAAGCTGTTTACCTGTCCGGTAGCAGTACAGTATGTTGCCTCTTCCGGAAGAACTTCTATGGCACCCTCCCTGACAGGGACGGTATCGGCACATAACCATTGTCTGAACCATGTGACCGCCGCTTCACGCTTTGGGCGGGAGATGCCGTGGCCATCGTCATAGGTGAAGAGTTTTACTTTTTCCGGTTCACCAAAAGTTCTGTACACTTCAGAAAGTTCCCTGACAGCTGTTTCAGTGCCTCGGTAATCAACAAAATCAAACCTGCCCGCCAGGATCAATACAGGTTTGGGGGCGAACATTATCAGGAAATCTGCTATCTCCAGTTGCTCCCTGCCTTCGAAGGGCATCTGCTGGCAGCCGTCACCGGTTCCATACAGTTCGTAGTTGCGTTCGCGGCTGGCTATGTTACTGCATGGGGCCGCCACTTTGATACGGTCATCATAGGCTATGAAATATGCAGTTTGAACACCTCCGCCCGAGTTGCCGAGACACCCTAAACGTTCAGCGTCCACTTCAGGCCTCGAGATAAGGTAGTCTAGAGATCTCACATTATCAAAAAGTTCCCAGGCAACAATGTTTGATCCCGTAAGATTGGCCCCGGCATTCAGCAGTGTATGTTCTGTGGTGCTTCCCCTAAGAATCCTTTTGCCGTCAGAATCTGTGAACTGTACTCTCTCACCCTGGGATATCGGATCAACAACAAGAGCCGCAAATCCGTTGAGAGCAAACAGTATTGCAGTCTTCTGATATGATTCAGTGGCTTTTGAGGTCATCTCATGACCGCAGAAAATAAGGGCCGCCGGAAAAGGGCCTTTACCATAAGGCAGGTAAAGGTTCGAGGTCACATGGTGACCTGGTCTCGACTCAAATACAATATTTTCAATTACATATCCATTATGTTGCACTCTCTTCATTACTGTTGCCTCGAGCGGCGCCAGGGGAGGGAGATCTCCAATCAGCTTCTTATATTTATGCCTGCACGCTTCCCTGTATCCGGCGATGCCACCCCCTGTCTCCAGTGCTGAAGCAAGAGCGGTGCGCCGCAGATCATACTGCTGGTCCATTTCCTGGAGCAACCAGGTCCTGAGGGTGAACTCACTCTTCCAGTCCATAATTTTATAAGGATCCTGTGCCTGACCGGAAAAGGAAATAAGAAATGAAAGAATCAAACAGAACGGTATGTAGCTTTTCCTGCTGATCATTTTAATGTTATCAGGTAATGCTAAAGAATAATGGGCTCAGGAATATCCCGGCGACCGGGAGAAAGCCTCCCGGTCTGTCAGGACAAATAACTAAACTAACCCAAACCCTACTAAACACAATCTATGGTCTCCAGCGCGGATCACCTGCAGTAAGTATCCCTTCAAAATTAGTATCTGCAAATGTATAATCAGCATTTGCAAGATCTAAAAGATCTGCAGGATAGGTCCACAAAGCAGTTGAGGCTCCGGCATAAGCTGTCAGGGAAGCCACGAATACACCATTGACATCTACGAAATCGCTTGTGTTATATGATCCCGTCACTGACAGGGTCATCGCACCGGGTCTGACGCCGTTTGCGACTGCACTTGACTGCCCCATGATACAGTCGCTTATTGACATCGTTCCGGAAGAGGTTCCGGAGGAGCCAAAATCAATAAACCACCTGCCCGATGATGCATCCATTGCAACCTGGTCAAAAGTACAGTTATCTACAATAACACTCTCACACCCGATTCCGGATCCATAATTGATGATTCCACCCCGGATATTATAGACAGTTGAGTTGATAAACTTAATGTTGACCATTGATGCCGTGGAAGAATTTGGATTAAGCACTCCATAATGGCTGTCCCATGCAAAATCGTACATAATACAGTTATTAAACTCTACATTATTAATAACCTGTCCGTCGGCATTCCCACGCAAACGAATAGCGCTTCGTCCGGAGTTCCTGATAATGCAATTATTGAATATCAGCGAACCCAGGCTGACGGCCGAGCCTTCGACATCGAACAAGCCTCGGTGTTTGGTGTCTCCGACACCGTCATAAAGAGAGGTTATGTCAACATTTTCAAAGATCACAAAATCAGAAAATGTCATGGCAGGATCAACATCGAATATATGGTTGCCACCGCCGGTCATCAAATAAATTACGGGGAGGTCATCCGGGAATAATCCTCTTATTTTTATACTGCTCAGGATGGTGTCCGTCTCAACCAGCGGATAGTCAGAGTCATTTGTTAAAACAAGCACTCCTCCCGGAGCCATGGCTGCGATTGCCGCTGCAAGGTCACCACCGGCGGGAAGCAGCAGGTCTCCCTCAATGACGATGTTTATCCTGCCCCTGACGAAGGTGTTGTTCATCAGTCTTATTTCATAATCAGCATTTGGAACACCCGTAAGTGTCTTTTCTCCTGCAGCGATCTCTCCGTCAGTAAGAGGATAGGATATTTCATTGCCTCCTTCTGAGAAGGCAAGTGCCGTGGCAATTGAGCCGGGTTTCCATTTGACGATACATTCACCCAACCCGGTCATCATGGTTGTATAGCCTGTGAACAGGTTTTCAGGGGCTGATTTGAATTCAACCATAGCCCATTTAGACTCAGTAACCCCTTCGAGGGAACTGAAAGACTGCACCCTGGCTGAAAATTGAGTATCGCCTGCAGGGAGGACATATGTATAGGATAACTCAGTGGCTTCCACATCTGCCGTATGCAACAGAGATGCTGCAGCATAAGATGTTCCTTCGTAGATTTCAAGCAGGTAATGTTCGGTATTTTTCGTAGCCGACCATGACAGAGTAACTGTTGTTACGTTACTAATCTGAGCGAATAATCCGACAGGGGCAAAAGCCCTGTTGAAATTAAGTTCCTCAATTATCGGGTCAATTTTCTCCTCGCAGGTATTGAAAAGAAGCAGTGAAAAAAGCCCAAGTATGAATGCTATATTTCTAATAAGTATCTTTTTCATTACAATTATAGATTTATTAGTAACCATAATCATTTGTCAACATTCCATTGCTGGCATCGATAAACACCTGCCATATGGGCCAGAACTGGTATTGGTCCGGATCAAACTTAAAAAGAGAGTTAAGCTTGGTGTCTGATATTGCATCAGCAGTGATCCACTCTTCAAAGCCTGTATATTCCCCTGACATATCATCTGTTTCGCCCCTGTTAAGGCCATATATCTCAAGTTTGGTTTTCAACCCGTCTTCATCAGCTTTATATCGGTAATAGAGATTTGCTGGAACGTCAACATATTCACCTGACCGGTTGCGCAGGTTATCCATCTTCACAAGGGCTTCGTCCATTTTTGATCCCAGCAGGTTCCAGCGAATAAGTGCTGATTTGCGTTCCATCTCGCCTGTGAATTCAAAGGCAAATTCATCAACAATGGCATCAAACATCAGTTCCTTGGATGTGATGGCACTCAGGTAGCCATCAACTTTCGTCGGCCAGTCGGACGTGGTAAAGGCTCTCTGTCGGATCTGCTTCAGGTAGGGGGCCGCACCGGCAGGGCCGTTCAGTTCATTTTCAATTTCAGCAGCCATAAGCAAAACCTCGGCGTAGCGCATATAGATTTTGTTAAGACCGTCATCATTGGTTGATTCGACATACCTGGTCATCCACTCATAGCGCCACTTGCCGAAACACCAGTTGTTAAGTGAGCGGAGTTCCTGAAGGGCCACTTTATTGGCATCGGCCGTACCATATTGATAAGGTACACATGTTACATCACGCCGGGTGTCCTTCACATCAAAATCATAGAACACGAAGGGCAGTGGTCCGACGGTGCCGCCTCTTGGCTGACCGGTATACTGGTCAACGGACCGGTGCTCTACCGCAAAGGTAAATGCAACCCTTCCGCGACCGGCAGCAAACGGTATTTCCCATAAAGATTCTCTGCCGGCAGTGATGTCTTCTTCACACATCAGCCTGAAGAATTCTTCAAAGGTGGTTTCAAGGTGAGCCGTATTACTGATTATCACATCTTTGCATTCCTGCAGTGCTATTGGATATAGAGTGGCTACGGACAGGTCAGGGTCATTGCTTCTTCTTATACCGTCAGGATACTGTGAATAACCGGCAGCTCTCAAACAAAGCCGTGCCCGGAGAGCTTTTACGAAAGCTTTATTTATCCTCTCGGTCGTCATGGTCGCTTCCGTCTCATTTGGCCAGGCTACCAGAGTTGCCGCTTCCTCCAGGTCAGCTATTACCTGTTTATAGACCTCATCCCTGCTTGATTTTGCCAGGTATATTGTGGAAGGAGAAACCGGTTCAAACCGTGCGACAACATCACCCCATGCTTTCAGGAGATCGGCATAATAAATCGACCTGAGTGTCAACGCTTCTCCCAGCAGCTGACCCATTTCATTACCCGGTGCAGGATCACCGTAGGTCCTCAGGCCCCTGATACAGATGTTAGCACGTTCAATGCCCAGGTACATCATTGCCCAGGCATTATTAGTAGTGTTCATATAGGTATTGGTAGCTGAGTTCTCATATCTTGCCAGCTCCTGTGTAGGCCCTGTGCCGTCAGAAGAGTTGTTCCACTCAACATCAGTGTTTGCCCCGTAGAAGGGAATAAATCTCCCCCTGTAGGAGTTGGTCTGTCCTAGCGGCTCCTTTATCCCGTCAATTGCCATAGAAGCGAGTGTGAGATTGGAGAAAATCGATGATTCATCCAATGTCGATTGTGACGGAGCCTCAAGAAAGTCTTCGCAGGAAATGAAAAAGCATGCAAAAACCAAACTAATCAGATATATTACTTTTTTCATAGTCATATAGTTAAATCCGTTTAAAATGAAAGATTTAAACCAAACAATAGTTGCCTGCTCTTTGGATAAGCAGAGTAATCAACACCGGGAGTAAGACCGGTATTTCTCCTTGAAGAAACTTCCGGATCGAAGCCTGAGTAATTGGTCAGGAGGAATACATTATAACCTGAAACATAGAACCTGAGGTTCTGAATATGAATCTTGCTGAGTATTACTGACGGAATTGTATATCCCAGCGACAACGTATTCAATCTCAGGAATGAACCATCCTCTACAGCCCAGTCGCTAAACACATGCCTTGTCATATATGGTGACCACATGGTTGTGGTTGCATTCATAGCCTGCAAAGTGGCGGCATCAGTAACCAGGTTGCCATCAGCATCTAAATTGGTCCATCTCTGGCCTTCGGCCATTATGTCAACCATGTTCCTGAACTGGTACCTGCCGGTTGTATACTCGATCTTATTGGCATTGTAGATGTCGTTACCGTAACTCCAGTTGAATACGGCGGAAAGATCAAATCCATAGAACCGTGCGTCAATATTAAATCCGCCGGTGTGTATCGGATTGGCATCGCCAATAATTACACAATCATCAACATTGATAAGACCGTCTCCTGTGTTGTCAACAAGTTTCAGGCTTCCCGGTCTGAGCTTACCCACGACCGGAGAAGAATCATCGACATTCTCTTTTAAAATCCATGTATCATTGGCTGCGTCATACCCGACAAAGTCTGAGACTTCATATCTGCCTTCATTTTGATATCCTTTCATTTGACCGACGGAGCCGCCGGTTGCGATCCAATAATCATCACCAATTTCTGTTGAAGCCCACGAAGTGTTCATGCCGAAATCTTCCATTATGTCAAGAGAGACAATCTTATTCTTATTAAAGCCTATATTGAAACCGAAGGTGAGGCCAAAGTCTTTCTTATTCAGGGCAATCCAGTTCAATGTAACTTCAAGACCTTTGTTTTCCGTTTCACCCATGTTCCTGTATTGAGTCTGGTAACCTGTTCCAGAGACAGGGAACTCTATCAGAAGATCTTTGGTAGTATTGTAGTAGAGTTCAAAAGCCCCGTACAATGTTCCTTTGAACAGGCCAAAGTCGAGTCCGAAGTTCCTGGTATAGGTTGTTTCCCACTTAAGGTCAGGGTTGGCCATCGTTATTTCCGGTGACCAGTAATTCAATACATTATTTATATATGAGGTGGTGCTTGAAGCAAATACCTGAGCAATCATGTTAGCGGGAATATTGTTGTTTCCGGCAGCACCATAGCTGAAGCGTACTTTCAGGTTATTTATTACTGAAGACAAGCTTTTCATAAAGTCCTCTTCAGAAATCCTCCATGCAATGGCCGCTGAGGGGAAATAGCCCCAGCGGTTGCCCTTGCCAAATTTGCTTGAACCGTCAGCCCTGAATGTGGCGGAAATAAGATACCTTCCCTTATAGTCGTAGTTTGCCCTTCCAAAGAAGGAGAGCAATTTATTGTCGGGACTAATTGTATTTGAGTAAAGATAAGACCTGCCCTGGTCGGTCAGATTGATTGCCTCCTCCGAGGTGAAAAAATCAGGGAATCCCCAGATAATATCTTCTGCTTCATTAGATTTTACCTGAATTACTTCATGACCAAGCAACACCTTTACTGAATGACCGGATGTGCCTAAAAGATTCTTCAAATCATAGGTCAATGTATTGGTATTCCTTAATTGTACGTTTTTCCTCTTGGTCGAAATAAGCGCCGGGTCATTCTGAAATTCAACTGAAGGAGTATTTCTTACATAATAAGTTGTCAGTCCATAGAATCTGTCATCATTCGTTAGATAACTCTGCAATCCTATTTCTGTTTTAAGCTGAAGGTTTTCAATTATATTCCATGCAAAACTCCCTCCCATGGTATACCTTGTTCTCAGCTGCTGACGGTCATTGTCAACGACGGCATTCAGGGGATTGACCATTGAAGATGAGACCTCCTGGTCATCATACTCGCCCATAGCTGTAAAGGGTGTCGGGCCAAAGATCATTGTCTGTTTCACCCTGGCGTCATTTGGCGTGGCATTGGACTGGTCTGTGCCACCGGAGCCGCCGATATCAGTGTTTGAATAACGCATGGAAAAAGACAGCTCAATTTTATCGTTTGGTTTGTGATCAAGCTTAAGAGAAACATTGTCACGCCGGTATCTGGAGCTAAGCATAATTTCGTTGCTGTTCATCTCGGAATAACCGACTGAGTAGCGGAATTTTTCCGAACCACCTGTTATAGTCAAATCTTGATTGAAGGTTTTCCCGATATGACCAAATACCTGTTCAAACCAGTTGATAGACGGTTGATCATTGTACAGGTCAATATCCTGGTAAAGGCCAAAGAATTTTTCATAGTTTTCAAGGTTGTCTGACAGTAGAGCATATTCATATTGCCATTTAACATAATCTTCAATACCCAGCGAAGTTAGATGATTTGCCACCTTTTTAAATCCGTAATAAGCATTGTAATTAACAGTTACCTTTCCTGCTATTCCTCCCTTAGTGGTTATGATTATAACCCCGTTGGCACCCCTGGCTCCGTAAATAGCGGTGGATGAAGCATCCTTGAGAACATCGATGGATTGTATCTCTGAAGCCGGAATATCAGATATAGAGGATACCGGGAATCCGTCAACAATAAACATTGGGGAGTTATCCTGTGTGATAGAGCCTCCGCCACGAACGCGGATCCTGACTTCAGCATCAGGGGATCCTTCCGTGGTTATAACCTGGACACCTGCCATCTTACCTGTCATTGCTTCAGCAGCGGTTGAAACTGGTATCGCAGCCAGATCGGCGCCTTTTACAGAGGCAACAGAACCGGTTATGTCTCTCTTTTTGACTGTTCCATAACCGATAACCACAATCTCATCCAGGACACTGCTTGAAGAACTTATGGCAGCATCAACGGTTGTTCTTCCCTGTACCGGCACTTCAAGCTGCTCATAGCCCACATATGAGAACACCAGTACTGCATTCGGAGGACAGTCTGTCATTGTATACTGTCCTTCAAGATCAGTAGTCACGCCACGTATTGTACCTTTTATGACCACATTCAAACCGATCATTTTTTCTCCTGTCTGAGAATCAGTTACAGTCCCTTTCACAGTTATATTCTGGGAAAAGCCTGGTAGTGAAATCATAAAAAGTGCATACATCAGCAAAACCTTCAGGCCGGGGAAACCGTGCCGCAAGGTCATTTTAATTTCATTGATTAGGTCTGTCATAGATTAAGTTATTAGGGTTGTCTTTTCCTGATACTATATATAATTGTTACATACTTTCTTTTCAGAAGCTGACAATCAGCAGTATTGCTATTGCGAGCATCAATCCGACTGAAAGGACAATGATAAAGAGGTTTAACTGCTTGAGTTTACGGTCTGCCTTGTTCATCATTCAAGATAAAGCAGGTACAAGTTAGAATTACGCCGGCGAAAGCCGGGTACATTTCTTCCCAAAGTGGAGTGTCAGGTTTCCCGTGGCGGGTTTTATTTCCCAAAATGCGGGTCTGTTTGTTTCACCGCAATGTGAAAACGAAGCAGAAGATCGGGGTTATTATCTGACTGTCAGCAATATATCCGAATCAATGTTTTCAATTCACTCTTTTGATTCCGCGGCATGCCTGCTGATATATTCCGATGCGCTCATACCGAATTCACGGTGAAAGCATTTTCTGAAATGCGACAAGTCCTTAAACCCTACACTGAATGCAATCTCCGTAATCGTCATTTTCTTTTCCAGAAGGAGTTGCGCCGATCTTTTCAACCTGATGCTACGGACAAACTCCTTGACTGTCATATTTGTCAGGGCATTGAACTTGCGATACAGCTGCATACGGCTCACCCCTGCCTCAGCAGCAAAATGTTCAATATCAAAATCAGGATTTGAAATATTTTTCTCCACTACTGCCATTGCCTTCTGCAGGAATCTGTCATCTGGCGAAGAAACAGTAACATCCGATGGTTTCAGGATAAGTTCACGGGTATATTTTTCCTTCAGAGCTTGTCTCACCGAGAGCATA
>DATKUS010000109.1:0-2509 GCA_035530535.1 Bacteroidales bacterium | reverse complement strand
CCTCAGGTAGTCACCGTCATCAAAAAAGGCTATGAATGAATACAATCCGGGATTCACATTGTTAATGTAATTCTCGAAACCCCGCTTTGTGTGCATACTGCGGAGGCTTTCAGAAAAAAGTATATTTGCGACAGGGTTTCTGCCCTCAGGTTCAATCCTCTTTAATATCTCCACTGAGCCATTCCCGGCCATTGTTCTCTCATTCCTGGTATAATTATATGGCGAATGGGCCCTGGCTTTTAATATCTCCCTGCGGACAGAGTCAAGATACTCGCGTGTAAGTACACTGCTTCTGAAGTTTTCCTCTCGTCCATATGATGTAAGTTTAAGGGGTACCTTTTCAGCCGGTTCAAAGGATCTCATCTTCAGCAGTCCAGGGGCAAAGTCATATTCATAATATGGTTCAAAATCGAAATCGGTCTGGAATTTGCCTGTGCTTTCGAAATGTGCCTTGCCAGGAAGAACAGGCCCTGCAACCGCATACCCGTAGCCCGGGCTTTTCCAGTCGGGGTCTGATATCTGGCGACTGATTTCACTCAGAAGCAGCAGGTTATCTTTCTGACTGAGAGTTGCAATAGTGTTGTTGAATTTTGGCCGGTAAGGCATTAAAAAATTACTTAACCGTCTCCTTTCTGCTTCTGTCAGTTTTGGCTTTGCTTCTTCTTTTCTGTATTCTTTTGGATCATCAGTGTCATTTATTGAAAGTATAAGCTTCCTGCCCGCGTCAAACCACATGCTGTCAACCTCATAAATATTATCCGGTGTTCTTATACTGATAAAATGATATCCAGTGTCTACTCTGAATGAATATGGCTGGTTATTGGAGGCTATGTCTATATATAATGGTCTGTGATCAAGATATATATGATTTATTTTTACGGGGAGGCCCTTTCTGAAGATAAAGGGGGCAAACTGTGTTATGCCGTCACCCATGTCAGATGAGAAGGTATACACCTCTTCCGGGTGATACCTGAATCTGAAATACTCGACGGTATCCAATCCTGCCTCATGCTTCCACTCTTCAAACCTGAAGGGTTGCCAGGGACGAGTGTCAACTGCGGGTGCAACCCTGAATTTATTGATCAGATCTTTACGCCTGGCCGGTTTTGCGAGAATGGGAATTTCGGGGAGTGCATAGCCAAATTTTCGTGTTAATGAAAATGCTGTAATATCTGCGCCGGATACAGGTTTTCCTTTATAATCCGTAACGTGAAGGGTGATCTTTGCCTGTTGCCCGGGAATTATTAACTGCGGCTGGTCTGCCTCAATAATCAGTTTGTCATTCAGGTTGCCGATTTCGTACAATGAGTTTTTCATCACCCCTCCCCACAGGTAGTGGAGAGAGAGATACCACTTTTTGGCGTTAATGACTCTGCGACTGAAATGGAGACTGTCAGTAACACCTCTTTCAACCTCTCTGTTCAGCTCATAGATGAAGTAGCTGAATGAGAGGCCTGTACTGCTCCCTGCCCTTATAAAAACAGTGTCGTTGATAAGGTTAGTGATGCAGGTGATCCCGGGAGGTATCTGGCCGGCATCTATTGTTTTCCTTGTGCTGCCAGAATGAAGTATGTAGTTCTTAATGAATGGGTCTGTTTTTGTCGAATACGGAAGAGTGATCTTCATTTCCTGCGACTGGTTACCGAAGGCATCCTCAGTGACCAGAACAGCATCTTTTTCAGTTTCGTCTCCGTTTACCTTAAGAAAAAACGTAATTGAATCAGCGTTAATACTAAAATCAATCTCCTCATTATGTTTAATCCGGACTACCTTTTGTGTCTCAGTGACAGACTCGTTGTCAGATGTATTGGCTACCGCCACAATTGAATAATCAAGGTTTGCATCAGGAAAGATTGAGTCAGGGATCTCTATCAGGGTCTCGCCTGAAGCATGGAGATTTTCCCTTATCACGGAAAGAGTATCCCTGATGATCAGTTGTCTGTCAAATATCTCATTTACCTTGTCACGCATTATGTAGATAACTACCCGTACGTCAGGCAGAACCATATCATTTTCATTGACAGCCTTCAGCGCGATATAGAATGGTTTGCCATTGTAATGTACCGGCTCGGATAACCTGGAGTTCAGCTTCAGGCTTTTCAGATCATAATATTCATATCTGAATCTTTCTGACACAAGGGGTCTGTATCTCCCTGCCGCTGTGATATACACCTGGTAATCTTTATCCAGACGCAGTCCCAGTGTGTCGGAGAGCACAAAGCTGTGGCTGTATCCTCCGGGGGTATAGGGAGCTATTGTTGCGAGTTTTACCTGTTTGTATGATTCGGGTTTAACAATCTTGATGTCAGTATCTTTCCTCAGGGGAATATGGTTCTTTCCTCTAAGGATAAAGGCTTTAAGCATTACAGTGTCACCGGGATTATACCTCGGTTTATTAAACAGAAGAAATCCGGCCACAGGTCTGCCATCTGTGAAAGGCCATGATATATAACGCCATATGCGTTTGGCGGTATAAAACCCGTACCCCCTCATTGCAGATACGGCAGCA
>DATKUS010000108.1:0-17887 GCA_035530535.1 Bacteroidales bacterium | reverse complement strand
TATGGCGTTATAATACCAAAGGCGACTACTGGATACTCAACACGGCCACAGGAAGCCTGACCCGACTTGGCCGGACAATGCCCTCATCAACAATGATGTTTGCAAAGTTCTCGCCGGACGGCACAAAAGTGGCTTACGTGAGCAACAGGAACATATATGTTGATGACCTGGCTGCATCATCAACAAAACAGGTGACCTTTGACGGCAATGCCCAAATTATTAATGGCACATTCGACTGGGTGTACGAGGAGGAGCTCGATTGCAGGGACGGTTTCCGGTGGAGTCCTGACTCGCGTCATATAGCTTACTGGCAGCTCGACACAAAAGGGACGGACACATTTTTTCTGATAAACAATACTGACTCTGTCTATCCGAAGATCACCTCCATCTCATATCCCAAGGTGGGGAGGACAGGCTCGGCAGCACGCATAGGAGTAATCTCCGCTGAAGGAGGAGAGACAGTCTGGATCAACACTGAAGGAGACCCGAGAAACAATTACCTCACACGCATGGAGTTTGCTTCTTCACCTGACCATCTGGTGATTCAGCAGATAAACAGGCTTCAGAACAATAACAAAGTGCTTCTAGCTGCTACTAAAACCGGGGCTGTAACTACTGTTTTTACAGACAGTGACAGTGCATGGGTGGATGTTTGTGATGATCTGGAGTGGCTTGACAATGGGAAATGGTTCACTTTTATGAGCGAACGCGGTGGATGGCGTCAGCTTTACAAGGTGTCGCGCGATGGTTTAATGGTGCAGAACCTGACACCGGGAGAATATGACATCGTTAGCCTCCTTTCAATAAATGAGAAGTCCGGGTACATATATTTTATTGCCTCTCCGGACGATCCTACGGCACGATACCTCTACAGGGTCAGGATGGACGGAAAGGGTAAAGCGGAGCGTCTTACACCTGCTGATCTTAAAGGACATAATTCATACCAGCTATCCCCGGATGCAAAATATGCAATCCATACATATTCAAACGCTTCAACGCCAAACACGATTGACCTTGTTACCCTGCCTGACCACAAGAGGGTGCGTACACTGGTGGAAAACTCCAGAATGAAACAGCTCTACGGTTCTCTTAAAATAGGTCCCAAAGAATTTTTTACCGTTGACATTGGCGAGGGAGTAACACTTTGGTGTTCAATGATCAAACCTTACGATTTTGACCCTTCAAAAAGATATCCGGTGATCTTCCTGGTATACGGTGAACCTGCAAGCTCGACAGTGCAGAACAGTTTCGGGAGCGGCGACCTCTGGCATCAGTTCCTTGCACAGCAGGGTTACATAGTCATGAGCGTCGACAACAGAGGTACGGCTATGTTCCGCGGCCGCGAATGGCGCAAATGCATCTATGGCCAGGTAGGCATTCTTGCAACCCATGACCAAGCAAAAGCGGCCCGCAGGATCATGGAGAAATACAGTTTTGTTGATCCTGAACGTATCGGGATATGGGGTTGGAGTGGCGGCGGCTCAATGACGCTCAACTGTATGTTCAGGTATCCTGACATATACAAAACAGGTATCGCAGTTGCTTTTGTCAGTAACCAGAAATTCTATGACTCCGTTTACCAGGAACGTTATATGGGACTTCCGGAGACCAATGAAGCTGGATACCGCGATGGCTCTCCGGTAAATCATGCGGCAGGACTGACAGGCAACCTTTTGCTGATACACGGTTCAGGGGATGATAACGTTCATTATCAGAATATGGAATTCCTTGTAAATGAGCTGATAAAAAATAACAAGATATTCTCGATGATGGAATATCCCAACAGGACCCATGGTATAAATGAAGGATTCAATACATCGAGACATCTGTACGAGACAATGTTCTGGTATCTTCAAAAAAACCTGCCGGCAGGAGGGAGGTAGAAGGAGAAAGTTGAAAGTTGAAAGGCAAAAGTCACCGGAAAGAAGTCAGGTAGAGGTCTTTTCATAACTACAGCCTATAATAATGTCACTCCTTCGGAGTTCAGAGGAATTTTATGACCATAATCTATAATAATGTCACTCCTTCGGAGTTCAGCTAATATTGTCGATCCTCGGGATTCTAAACCTATAAACCCATAAACCTATAAACCTATAAACCTATCAACCTTTCTCTCACAGATTTCTCAGCTCGCGGCGGCGCAAACGGTAATCAGGAATAATGCTTTCCAGCAGGGCATAAAACTCTTTGCCGTGGTTGTGATATACAAGGTGGCAGAGCTCATGGATTATAACTGAGTCGATCAGTTCTTTATCCTTCTTTATAAGTTCACGGTTAAACAATACAGCTCCGTTTGATCTGCAGGTACCCCACCGTCTCTTCATCTTCCTAACGCTTACAGATGCAGGCTGAGGAAGGCGGTCGCAGTAAATACCGGCCAGCTCCTGAGTACGTGCTGTAAAGTACTCCTTTGCCTCCTTCAGGTACCAGCTCTCCGTGAGGGCGGTAATTTTCGCCTGTGACATAATGCCCGGGCCGAAAACATGAAGCTCACCATCTGAGGCAGTTACATTGTTCCTGTTGCTTTCAAATACCATGACTGTCAGCTCACTGCCCATATAGGGTATCTTATCCCCGTCATGTAGCAACCGTCCGGACTGTTCAGGTTTTATATCCTTCAGCTTTTCGCGGTGTCTGCTGATCCAGGGTGCTTTTGACTCAACATACTTTAAAAGAATGTAAGCCGGCACAAACCACGGCGCTCTTATGAGCAGTGTGCCCCCGGGTTTTATGTAAAGAGCCACTGTACGGCGGGAAGACCTGATAAT
This sequence comes from Bacteroidales bacterium, assembly GCA_035530535.1. GTDB lineage: Bacteria > Bacteroidota > Bacteroidia > Bacteroidales > VadinHA17 > SR-FBR-E99. The sequence goes on along the minus strand of DATKUS010000108.1, from coordinate 15,119 downwards.
ATCATATTCAACCTCCTCCGAGGCTATTCTTACCTTTTTTGCCTTCATCCGGTGCCTGCAGCTTTTTCTATTTTGATGGATGATCAATCACCGGTCTCTCCGGGTCATTTGCCACCCTGAATCCGGTAAGGAACCCTGTCTTTGAAACCTTCACAAGCTTTTCAAAATCAATGAACTCAATGTCATCGGTCTTCTGGTGATAGTCATGGTGAAGACCCGTGAAGAAGAAGATTGCCGGGATGCCTTTTCGGTAGAAACTATAATGATCTGAGCCGGAAAAATGCGTTCCCTTTCCTTCATCAATCGGATAGAGACCTGTTATTTTGCATGATTCTTTGGTAAGATTCAGGAACCCGCTGCTTTCTCTTGCTGAGACAATCTTTATGGTGTCAGCACCTGTTATATCCATATCCCCTGTCAGTGATGCACCTATGTCAGTAGCCATCTTCGACCTGCCGATCATATCAAAGTTTATATTGGCCACTGTTTTTTCAAGGGGGAAGAGAGGATGATCAACATAATACGATGAGCCGTGAAGACCTTCTTCCTCACCTGTAGTCCACAGAAAGACTATGCTTCTGAGCGGCATTCTCTCCAGTGAAGAAAATGCTTTTGCAACATTGAGCAGACCTATGGAGCCCGAGGCATTGTCGTTCGCACCATTCAGAACGTTTCCGGACCCGTCAATTCCAACATGATCATAATGCGCTGTGTAGATGACACATTCATCTTTAAGTAAGGGATCTGATCCTTCAATGTATCCAACTATATTAGAGCTTGTTACAGTATCTTTGCTGACTTTTATACTGACTTCGGCTTTGGTCCCCGGCAAAATGAACGATGCCGGTTTCTTTGTCACTGCGATCTTTTTCTGTAACGATTCCAGGGTCTGACCTGAAGGCTTGAGCAGCATGTCAACAGTCTCCCTTGTAACAATATATGCATTGAAGGAAAATGAAAACTGCTTCTTGAAAAGCGGTACAACCTGGTACGACTGGGTTAATGCAAGTTTTTCAGCACCTGTCTCAGATTCAAGGCCAGGGTCAGCGACGAACAATATGGCTTTGGCACGCTGCATTAAAATCATCGGCAATTTCCTGGCTTCGGTCATCTCATCAACTGTCGCAGATGCTGACGGCATCCCGGATCCTTGGAGATCAGGGTTTCCCGTCATGACTATCACAATCCTGTCAGTGAGAGATATACCCTCAAAGTCGTTATACTTTTCTGCAGTATTCATAAATCCGTATCCTGCAAAGACTACTTCTCCTGAAAGCTTCAAAGCATCGGAAGGAGACATCATAGATCTGACAGGGGCAGAGAACCGGCTTGTGTCTGAGCTGTCTCTGACTGTGATGATGGCACTGTCAGGTTTGACGCAGACCTTAAGGTATTCAAGAGTCTGGAACAGATCACTGCGGCCTGGCAGGGCCCTAAGCCCCAGGTCAAGAGCTGCAGAATTTATGTATGCCGCTGCCGCATCATTGCCCGGACTTCCTGTCCTGCGTCCTTCAAGGGCATTGGAGGAGAGGTACTTCATATAAGTGACGGCATCCTCATCTTTTATTGAACTGATTGCTTTCCTCTGCGCGAAGGTACCGGCAGAGATGCATATGACAGTTAACAACAGGGCAACTTTAAGTTTCATGTTTCAGGTATTGAAAATAACGGTGAACAAATTTATATAATAGAAGTGATTGTATGCTGTCATTTCGACTTCAATGTCAGTAAAACAATTTCAGGGGGCATGAAGATCCTCTCTGCGAGGCCCATCGTTCCAAGCCCGGTTGTTACAAAAAGATCCATTCCCTTGAATTCATAATGTCCTCCCCAGTATTTATGGAAATATGAGGCGGGAGTGATTGTGCCCCATGGTGTGGGCAGTCCGACCTGCATGCCGTGTGTATGGCCGGAAAGGGTGAGATCATACTCTGTCGGGAGAAACCTGACAGTGTCCCAGGCGGCCGGATCATGGACAAGAAGTATCTTAAGCGCGGACGTATCCGGACTACTCATGGCTTTTTCAAAATCCCCGTATCTCATGTCAAGATGATGACCGTGTGTAATCACACCGGCTATCAAAATTCCAGCCCCCTTATAGCTGACTGTCAGGAAACTGTCATTAAGCATGGTGTAACCTGAGGCAGCGACTTTTCTATTAATCATTTCAGTGCACTCTTCTCCATAAGCTTCATCAAAGTCTGTATAATAGGTTCCGTCATCATGATTGCCCGGAATGGCAAATGCGCCTATGGTTGACCGGGCTCTCCTTAATATCGTATCACAACCTCCAAACTCCTGCCATCCGTATGTGATAAAATCGCCGGTATTGAACAGGATATCAGGCTCAAGATCGTTTACAGATTCAATAACATCCTCGAGCCTGTCGTAATGACCATAATATGATGAAAGGTGAAGGTCGGAAATAAGTACGATTTTCATTCTTTCAAGCCGATGGTCAAGGTTGTCAACAATTATCTCCTGCGTAATGGTCCTGACATCAAACCGCTGTCTGAAATAGCCGTCAGCAAAAAGAATTATAATGACTCCTGCAAATATGATATTGGCCCAGGTCAGCAATGTCAGCCTTCGGTGCAACATACGGCTCAGAATGCGGATGCTGATACTTATTGCCGAATATGATATGCCGATGGTAATTGTAAGTGCTGCAACAGTGCCGAAAGCAATATTTCCGAATGCATTTGCCGGATCAGCAAAATCGCCTCTGTAAAATATCATCCCGGTTATCAGCCACAGCAGCAAGGCTGTCATAATTGATTTTACAGCAATAGCCAGTGCCAGTGCAACCCTGCTGTTTTTTTTCATATCTGTCAGCAGCCGCCACCACACAAAGAGATCAGTTAATATCAGGATGATAAATATCCCCATCAGATATATTCGATACTTACAAGCTTAAGCCATTTATCTTCCAGTATTCTGGCTATTCGCTTTACAACTGTCCGGCGTATCTCCAGGTCAACTGGAAGTGTAGGGTCCTGATGAGCCACATTTATCCGTGTACCTACGATAAAATTGATCTCATCACTCTCCATTATCAGCTTCACGATCTTGTCCGCCGGTCCTTTTCCTATCCTGACGCTGTTGTTGTAACTTTTCAATATCTCATTGACTTTCTGAAGTGTGAGTATTCCTTCAGTCACCAGGTCAATACCTTCCATGAAACTCTCTGGCGGCAGGTCAGGATCTTCAAATATGAGTTCATCCACTATCTTCCGTTTGTATGTCTTCAAACCAATTTGCACCGAATAAGGTCATAAATTAAGGTGTGATTGTATAAAGATATTTTTAATTTTTTCATACTCCAATTCGAGTTTTCTTTTGATCTCTTTTACGATTTGATTTGCACTCTTTTTTTTGCTCTTTTCTTCCATTTTAGTGTGGTTAATTTGTTAAACATTAAGTTAAAAACCACACCTTAAATTTATACATTTACTGGTAAACATTTGGCTGACGATTTACAAAGATTCGGTAAGTGATGTTATATTTAATGTATCTGATACCGGTTCAGGCATAAAGGATGAAGACCGGCCAAAAATATTTGAACCATTCTTTACTACCAAGGGCATTGGTGAAGGAACGGGTCTCGGGCTGGCCACAACATACGGTATTGTCAAAATGCATAAGGGTCAGATAACTGTTGAGACAAACCATGATACCGCAATCGGCCCCACAGGAACCAAATTCAGGATTATTCTTCCGAGAAGACCTGAATAAGGTATTATATTTGTCATGTTCAGAAACTGGAAATGAGTTATTTTAATTGTCAGGAATGAATAAAAAGGTGTTTACGGTTCTGGTTGCAGATGTTGAACCGGGCATAAGATCAGGTGTGGCAAGGATACTTCGTAATTTTCATGTCACCTACCCGTTTATGGATGAAGATTATACCTATGAAGTTCTGGAGGCTGCAACGGGGGAGGAGGGCATTGAGATTATTGACAGGGAAAAGCCGGACATAATGCTTCTTGACAATAAACTTCCAGGAATACAGGGGGTTGAGGTCCTTGAATATGTAAAGAAAGTTGTTGAATTGTATCATGGGGTTATCAATGTGGAGAGTGTTGCCGACAAGCGTACAACGTTCACAGTCATTGTCCCCAGAATGCAGGTGCAAAACTTAAAAGAAGAAATATGAAAAAACTACCCGGGAAAACAGTAGAACGACTGAGCGAGTACAGAAGGGCTCTGCTGGGATCACTTGCAGAGAACCGCAGTTACATCTTCTCTCATGAAATGGCAGCACTGCTGCACATTACGGCTGTCCAGGTAAGACGTGACCTTATGCTGATAGGTTACGGCAGCGTAATGCGCAAGGGATATGATATCAGGGAGCTGATCAAGACTATCGGTGACATTATTGATGATCATGACGGTCTGAATGTTGCGGTCATAGGTCAGGGAAACCTCGGACGGGCAGTCACCAGTTACTTCAAGGGGAAAAGAACAAAACTGAACGTTGTCGCTGCTTTTGATATTGATCCTCAGAAAGTTGACAAAGTAATTTCAGGCGTCAGGTGTTATCATACAGATGATTTGATGAAGTATATTAATGAGCTTAAAATCTCTATTGCCATTCTTACGGTACCGCCTGATCAGGCTAAGAATGTGGCCTCCTCCGTAGTAAGCAAGGGAATAAGAGGCATTCTCAATTTCACCACTGTATCTCTTAATGTGCCTGACAATGTTCATCTTGAAGAGTTTGACATGATCACATCAATTGAAAAGGTTGCATATTTTGTCAAGGAGAATGCATAGCTCTCCTGGTGATGAGAATATTCAGGAGTTTTGAGGAGGGAACAGTAATCCAGTCACCCATTGTAACTATAGGCACTTTCGGAAGGATATATACAGCGTGCCAATGCATATCTTGACCATTTCTATCTTGTAATAGGCCAGGCTCTGCCGGATGATCCGGGATTATCCAGGGAAGTGCAGTTTATCAGGATACCAGTGACGGAGACTGTGAAGCTTCTGCCTGCAGGCCTATGATCTGCGGATTGAACCAGAACGCTACCTGGCACACGGGATTGATGAAATGAAGGAACTTATTTTCTGACAGAAGTCATGAAATAAAGGCCTCTTTGTGGTTATCTTAGCAGGCTTGATTGAGGCGCAGGATAATCAAAACGAAAAATGAAGTTTAAACCGGAAAAATGCAGCATACCGGACCGTAGAATGGAGTCATTCATCGATCCGGCTGAAATATGGTCACTGATTAATAATACTAAGTGTGACAGGGTAAGGGTAAGGGAGATAATTGCCAAATCACTTTCCAAGGAACGACTCACAATGGCAGAGACGGCTGCACTTATAAGTGCAGATGACGAGCTTACAGAGGAGATAAAGGAGGGTGCCAGGGAGCTTAAGAAAAATGTTTACGGCAACAGGATCGTCCTCTTCGCCCCGCTGTACCTGGGTAACAAATGCAGCAACAACTGCATGTATTGCGGTTTCAGGGTTTCAAACAAGGCCGCGCAGCGCAGAACCCTCACTGATGACGAGATTGTTGCAGAAGTTGAGGCTCTGGAGGACAACGGACAGAAAAGGCTGATCCTCGTATATGGTGAACATTCCGAGTACAGTGCAGAGTTCATTGCACACACTGTAAAAATGGTTTACAGCGTTCGCAAAGGCAGGGGAGAGATCCGAAGAGTAAATGTCAATGCAGCCCCTCTTGATATTGACGGTTTCCGTACCGTGGGACAGTCGGGCATTGGGACATACCAGGTTTTTCAGGAGACATATGACAGGGAAGCATATTCATGGTATCATCTCGGAGGCAAAAAGAAGGATTATGACTGGAGGCTTACTGCCCTTGACAGAGCACAGGAGGCCGGGATTGACGATGTGGGCATAGGTGCCCTCTTCGGGTTGTATGACTGGCGGTTTGAGGTAATGGGGCTCGTGCGTCATACTAACCACCTTGAGGCCTGCTACAACGTTGGCCCTCACACTATCTCATTTCCCCGAATAAAGGATGCTTCAATGATTAATTTCAAAGACAGGTATCTTGTGAGTGATGAAGATTTCAAGAAACTAATTGCAATCTTCAGGCTTTCCGTGCCGTATACCGGGCTTATACTTACAGCCCGTGAAACAGCCGATGTCAGGAAGGAGGCAATGTCATTCGGTGTCTCCCAGATTGACGGCGGTACAAAAATAGAGCTGGGAGGTTACGCTGAATCCAAAAATGAACAGCAGAACCTGAACCGTGAACAGTTCAGGATCAGTGATGACAGGTCACTGGCAGAAGTGATCGATGAGCTTATGAATGACGACTTCCTCCCATCATTCTGCACTGCCTGTTACCGTCTGGGACGTACCGGAGAGCATTTTATGGAGTTCTCCGTACCAGGTTTCATCAAACGCTACTGTACGCCGAATGCCATACTTACGCTTTCAGAATATATTGTTGACTATGCCACTCCGGAGCTGGCAGAGAAAGGATGGAAGGCTATTGAGAAGAATATGACCGGCCTTGATGAAGAACTAAAAGAAGGCTTAAGAAAGAAGATCGGGCTTATAAAAAACGGAGAAAGAGATCTCTATTATTAAACAATCATAATTATGGTCAGAGTTACAGGTATCAAGATTACTGACAGGATCAAGGCGGCAGGCCTCGTACAGAAGGCCCTTTCAGCCCATATGTCAGTCATAAGCACCCGTCTGGGCTTCCACGAACTGAATGAGGAGGTTTGTGGTCGCGAGGGTTTCATGGTAATACACATGGCCGGTGAACCTGATGAGTGCGAGACCCTTGTCAAAAAGCTAAAGAGCATTGAAGGCATAGCTGTAAGAGATATGTTATTTTCACACGGCCCCTCAGATGCACCCAGGGAGTGCAATGGCGTCACACTGCTGGGAGCAGTAGTACCGCATCGCGATGAGCTGGGAATAGAGGTTCAGAAACTGCTTACTCTCTATGGCAATGTCATCCGCACCAGGCTTGGCGTCAATGAGGTATGGTTCGGAGAAACAGCAGGGCTGATCATCCTCGAACTCTTCGGAGACATAAGACAGTTTATCTCACTTGAAAAGTCTTTGCGTGATATAGAAGATATAGCTATTGGCCGTATCTGCTTTCCTGCCTGAGTATCTGCCCGAAAAAGACAGCATTGGCAAAAATCTTGCTGGTACCGTACCAGATGACCCTGAAATTTGTGTCATCATAAATTGAGATGACTCTTCCGGAACCGCTGTGAATACTTACGAATGCACTGTTTTTTATCCTTGCAATATTTTCCGGTGAACTGTATCCGCTCAGAAGTGGTTTTTCGGTATAGGTGACCGGGTTATTATACAGATTTTCAGTTTTCCTGACGGCAGTTGATTCACTTTTGAATACCGGCATCAGAGGTTTGATATACCCATAGCACATCGGGTGTGTCAGATCGAGCTTCGTTTCAAATATTGAACCGGAGATGGTGTGAAGATTTCTGTCATTGGCCCTGTCTGTATATCTTCTTTCAATACCTGCCGGGAGGGTTGCCTGGTCGATAAAGGATATCTCTGCAAATTTGTTGTTGGCAACCCATTTGTTTCCTCCCTTATATGCAATAAGAGTGCCTCCTGACCTGTTCCAGTCCCTTATCTGTTCGACGGCTAAGGAAGACATTGAAGGATTTCCGGCAATAATGATAACATTATACCTTGAGAGGTTTGCAGTCATCAGTCGGGATGCAGGCATCATTGTTACGGGCATGCCGTATCTCAAATCCATGAGGTACCATATCTCTCCGGCATCATCAGACGGTATGCCTTCATCTATCAGCATAAGCACCGAAGGCATTGTCAGAGGAATGAATTCATTGCTCCCAAGGTCAATACCTGCAGAAGTAAGTCCTGTTGAAGCACCGTATATCTCAATGCCGCATTCCTCAGCCACATTTGACATCAGCTCCGTGACTTCTTTCCCTGACATATCTGTTTCGGAAGGATGCACCATGATGGTGCCATAGTTGAATTTCTTTTGGTTTCCTGTCTCGGTAAGGGTGAATCTTTTTGTTGCCACACGTGCAACCAGGCCGGCCTTCTGAAGCATATAAAGAGCTTTTGGAGTATAATACTCATTCCATTCAAAGAGCCAGGCATAGGGTTCAGCGGCCCCTGTAAGGCGTCCGTTCAGTGGTGGTGTAACAGTAACCGGTAAACCGGTGATCCCAGTGCTCTCGGCAGCATTTACTGCTGTATAGCTGATATTGAACGACATAGGTAATATCCATGTTGAAATATCATAAAAAGTTGTATCCTTGAACTGTGTGATTGTTTCAAACAGGCTGCGGACAAACCTGTATTCTTTCTGTTTGGTAGGCACGAAGTAACTATCACTATTTGAATAGCTTTCACCGTTTTTTGTGATACTTTTTCCGCAGGTGTAAACCTCAATCTTATGTCTCAGCAGGTTTTCAATGAATTTGCTCCCTGCAGCCCTGTCGTACTTCGTCGTAAAAAGGTATCCTTTGATTGGTGACGCTTCAGCTTCACGTATGGCAGTGCGGTAGAAGTCCCTTTGCATATCCAAAAGCTTAACCCTCATGTCAAGACCAGCCTCTATTGTTGAAAGGGTGACGGTGAACTGGTTCCTTATAGCAAAGGGGAATGAGAGCGTACCAGCAGATACTTCGCGCAGGTGGCCCTTTACACCGGGCTGTTCGAAAAGGATGCCAATGGAACCATGAATATCAGGATAGGCTGAGCCTTTTCCGAGGTAGAAATCGTCATAGCTTTCCTCAGTGTAATAAAGGCTTCCGATACCATCAAGATACTTTGCATGATATTTACTTATCAGTGTTGTTACCTCTTGATTTTCAATAGGTACCACTGGATTATTTCGGGTCTGTATGCCGGGCTGAAAGAAGAAAGTGGCATTTGCCCCCATCTCATGATGATCAGTGTTAATGTTGGGCATCCAGCGGTGGAAGGCTTCCACGCGGCCTACCGTCTCGGATTGCTGGAGCATGATATAATCGCGGTTAAGGTCAAACCAGTAGTGGTTTGTTCTCCCGCCGGGCCATGCTTCACTGAACTCGCGGCTTGCCGGGTCAGGGTTGAGCGTATTCACCCCCCGGTACATGTTAACCCATGTTGAGTGGCGCTGTTGCCCGTCAGGATTAAGAGAAGGATCAATAAGAATTATAGCGTTTTTAAGGATCTTCTCTATCTCTTCACCCTCACCAGCAATAAGGTAATATGCTGAGAGCATTGAAGCATTCTGGGCGCTTGACTCGTTGCCATGCACTCCGTAACCTAGTTTAATGATCACAGGCATATCTGCTGTTGTGACACTGGCGGAGAGAGCGGGGTCTGACAGCTTAAGATGTTCAGTCCTGATCTTCTCAAGATTCAGGATATTCTCAGGAGAACTGATAATTAGGTTTCCAAGAGGTCTGCCCTCCCAGCTTTTGCCATATTCTTCCCATACGGCCCTGTCTGATTTCTCAGCGAGAAGCTTCATATAAGCAAGGAGCTTGTCATGAGTGACATGCCATTCACCCACCTCATGACCTATGACTGATGCAGGTGTTGGCATTTCCTGATTGAATATTATCCCTGAAGGAAGATAATAAGAGAGTTTTTCCTGGGCAGGCACGACCATAGCCAGCAGAAACAGCTGGGAAATCAAAAATAGCTTTTTCATCATCATAAAGTTAGGTGGAATGAAAAGGCAATATCGCAAAAAAGAATGGAACGGATTAAAAGAATATGTTGTTTTTCAACATATTCAGATCAAAGCCCTTCGCCTGATAAAATGTACGGGATCACCCCATGTCCCAAGTCCGATGGTTGTCCCTGGAATAAGGTTCAGGTTCAGTCCACTGACATTGTTATTGTCAATTTCCATGTAACCCGGTTTTTTTTCATATATCCTGTAATTGGGTCTGTAACGTTCGGGAGTGAGGTTGGGCATGACAATATTTGCGCCGCAAATAATTGCTTTTTCACGGCCGGCATGATCAATAGCCTGCATGGCGGTTGATGCAACAATATTAATATCTTTCATTATTATGCGGATGACGGCAATCATTCTCAGGGTAAGACCAAAACGCTCCCTGAGGAACAGGTTGTCAGTCCCATTGCCACCCAGCGGAGTGTCAGAGTGTTCAATAAAGGGGCCCATTCCGCACATGTCAATATCAAAGTCGCGCATGAACAGAATATCATCGGCAAGATTGTTGATAGTCTGGAAAGGAAGTCCAATCATAACGCCAGTGCCTGTCTGGTATCCGGTCTCCTTTAGTGCCTTCAGACATTCAATCCTCCTGTTATAATCATGCATATCGTCATCAGGGTGCACTTTTTTATAAAGATCGATGCTCGAGGCTTCTATCCGGAGAAGATACCTGTGTGCTCCTGCTTCAAACCATCGTTGGTAAACTTCCCCGGTCTGTTCTCCAAGAGAGAGAGTGATGCCCAGTTCGTTGTTTGTCTCTTTCCGGATGGTCCTTATAAGTGATTCGATATTGTCAGTGAAGGCTTTGCTGACGTTTTCGCCTGCCTGCAGGGCTATTGACCCGAACTTCATTCTGTGAGCTTGCAGGGCAGCTTCTATGGCTTCCTCGTCGTTTAACGTGTAGCGTTCAATAAGATGATTGACACGTCTGACGCCGCAATAGAGACAGTTTTTTCCACAGATATTTGAGTATTCTATCAGGCCCCTCAGGAAGACAACATTACCAATGTATTTCTCTTTTATCTTAGCTGCTTTCCGGTAAAGGTAACAGGCCTCTTCATCGTCACATTTGAGAAGCGTTACAATATCTCCATGATCAAATTCTTTTTTTTCCAGTATAGAAATGATGTCAGAGACCATTTTATCGGAGATGAGTTTAGAATAATAACAGAGGTCTTCCTGTTTTGTTCAGTCAAATTCAGAATGATCTTCCGAACATTCCCCAGAGTGCTGTTTTCATTTCCTGCCACCTGTTCATGGTAGCATTAGCGAATGTGTTTGAATATTCAGTCACAGCCTTTTTTGCCTCATCATTTTTGCCCTCGCTGACAAGTTTTGTCACTTTCTCTTCCAGTGCCGGTAATTCGGTAAATGCTTTATCTTCGAATTCTGCCACGGCAGGTTCTATCAGTTTGCGTCCTCTTTCCCAGTTTACTGTTGCAAGTCTGTTGGCTTCACGGAATGACCATATTGCGGCATCGGTGCGGTAGCGGTGCTGTCCGCAGATTTTAAAACTCTCAGGCAGGTACATAGTCCCTGAGAATACCGGTATGCGCGGGCTCTCCCCGGGGTTGTCAAAAGAGAACCATGCTATGGCGCCCACCTCGTCAGGCAGCCAGTCGCGGCACTGAATGACATGCGAATATGAGCATCCTGCAATGGCAATAGTCCGCTGGCGTTCAACAGCACCGGGTTTCAGCTCGTTCAGAAGGGTGCGCAGATCGTTGCTCATCCAGTTGGATACAACAGGTGTCCTGACCGTCTCCGTGTAGTCTTTTCCTGACTCATCTTTTTTTGTGACCGTCACCAGAAGGTTTTTAGTCATATCATAAGGGGTACCCTCATATGTCTGGCGGTAAAAGGCCATAACATCGCGGACAGATAATTTCTTCTCAGGCCTGACGGAGAAAGGGAGCTCTTCCATCTCCATAGTCAGGTTAAGTGAAGGCGCCAGTGTGCTGAGCACAAAAAACTCCCTGATGGCATAGGGCTTGCCCGTCCCGATCACTTTATAAAATTTCATCGGCTCCTTTGCGTCCCAGTAACCCAGGCTCTTAGCTCTTTCCTTCAGATCTTTGGAAGTCATGAAAAAGTCACTGTTTTTAAAGTCTATCACAGAAATCCTGGGTATGTTGGCGCAAATGCCGACATGGTCATCAGGGATTCGCTGGGCAACCCATAATGCTGAGGGTTTGCCGGGTCCCGAGCCGGCTAACTCCAGTTGCCATACTTCCTTTTTATCGGCTATCGTAATACACTCGGCATAATCGCCGTATCCATATTCCTCTGCCAGGGATCCTATGAGTTTTATTGCTTCACGTGCAGTGGTACAACGCCCGAGGGCTATTTTTTCAAGCTCTTCTATCAGGAATAGGCCTGTCTCATTATACAGTTCTTTACGTCCGTATATAGTCGATTCGCCAATGGCGAGCTGCTTCTCATTCAGGCACGGATAGGCAGTGCTGAGGTACGCATAGGTGGCAGCCGCCTCCGGGATCTCTCCTTTCCTGGTGACATTGGTCATGTCCCATGCTGCCTCTGTGTGCAGGGTCCCCCAGTAGACAGGGTGCATGGTGCCTGCCGGGTGCGTTTTTGCAGGCACAACTTCTACCCACGTGCGATAGTTACCGTCACATGTGTGTGCCGTCATCACTGATCCGTCCGCTGAAGCTGACTTTCCTACCATGATGCTTGTACAGCTCTCGGCGTAACCTGGTCCGTCGGTATCTATTTGCTGAACCGGCTGGGAAATAGCAGGGTAACAGATTAACAGCGCTGCAAGCAAGGCCGTTGAAATATTGGAGCATCTCATTATATTCATTTTTGAAATGGTTAGTTAACAAAAATAAGCCTGTTTTGATATTTATTCCGATCAAATTTACTATTATACAGCATAAATGAAAGAGGTCTCTCATTTTAAAAATGAGCCAGGTCAAATATTGTTAAAAAGAGCATCCCCCCGATAGTCATTTGTTATATTTCAAAATGTTTTTACCTTTCGAAAAGAACTCAAATCCGGATTATGATTAACGATAAACTCTTGAATCCCAGCACCATTGCAGTAATTGGCGGATCAGATGATATTTCCAAGACGGGGGGCAAGGTCCTGAAAAACCTTCTGGGGTGCAGTTTCAAAGGGAAGATATTTGTTGTGAATCCGAAGAAAGATTCTGTGCAGGGAGTCAGGGCTTATGCCGATGTTTCCCTGCTGCCGCAGACAGACCTTGCCATCATGGCCATCCCCGCCCGATATTGTCCGGAGGTCGTGCGCACGCTTGCCGAAGAGAAGGGTACAGGAGGTTTTATAATACTCTCAGCCGGATTCAGCGAGGAAAATCTTGAAGGAGCTGCATTTGAGAAAGAGATAGTAAGCATAATCACCGGTCACGGTGGAACACTGATAGGTCCGAACTGCATCGGCTATCTCAACAGTAATTATTCGGGTGTTTTCACTGAACCCATACCTTCTCTTACTGATAAGGGGGTTGAATTTATTTCCGGTTCCGGAGCCACGGCGATATATATTATGGAGACGGCAATAGCAAACGGTTTGCCTTTCTCATCTGTATGGTCAGTAGGCAACAGCGCACAGATAGGTGTTGAAGATGTGCTTGAGCATCTTGATGAGACCTTTGACCCGGAATGCAGTTCAAAGATCAAGCTGCTGTATGTGGAGAGCATCACCCATCCTGCCAAACTTCTGAAGCACACTGCCTCTCTTATCAGAAAAGGATGCCGCATTGCCGCCATAAAAGCAGGCAGTTCTGAGGCAGGATCGAGAGCCGCATCATCTCATACAGGAGCCATGGCATCTCCCGATGCAGCCGTGGAAGCTTTATTCCGTAAAGCTGGAATAGTCAGATGTCACAGTCGCACGGAGCTGGCTGCTGTGGCCTCGCTCTTTACCTATCCTGTGCTCCAGGGAAAGAAAATAGCCGTGGTGACGCATGCCGGAGGACCTGCTGTGATGCTTACTGATGCACTCAGTGAGGGGGGTCTCGAGGTGCCGCGCCTCGGAGGCGAGGCTGCCGAGCGACTGCTGCAGAAACTTTTTGCAGGATCAAGCGTTGCCAATCCTGTCGATTTCCTGGCAACAGGTACAGCTGAGCAGCTGGGTTATATCATTGATGCATGCGACAATGATTTTGACGAGGTAGACGCAATGGCGGTGATCTTCGGCAGCCCCGGCCTTTTTCCGGTTGATGACGTCTATGATCTTTTGGACAACAAGATAAATACATGTAAAAAGCCTATCTATCCAATCCTTCCTTCGGTCATTAATGTTCGCAGGGAGATAGCCTCATTTACCGGGAAGGGCAATACCATGTTCCCTGATGAGGTACTGTTTGGCAAAGCCCTTTGCAAGGTGTTCAATACGCCGGAACCGGCCGATAACCGTGGAGGTCAGACAAATATTGATGTCAGCGTCATAAGGTCTGTCATTGACAAAGCAGGTAACGGATACCTGTCTCCCGATGATGTTACGCGGTTGCTTAGTGCTTCAGGAATATCAACGGTACCTGAGGCTGTGGCATACACCACTGAGGATGCAGAAAGAGAGGCATCAGCGATGGGATTCCCTGTGGTTATGAAGGTCGTTGGTCCAGTACATAAATCAGATATCGGAGGAGTTGTTCTGAATGTGAAAAAATCTGAAACGGTACATACTGAATTCACCAGGATGATGAAGTTACCCGAAGTGAAAGGCATCCTGGTCCAGAAAATGATATCAGGGATGGAGCTCTTCTGCGGAGCAAAAAGAGAGCAGAAGTTCGGACACATGGTGATGGCAGGTATGGGAGGCATCTTTATAGAGGTTTTTAAGGACGTGGCATCAGCGCTGGTACCCGTGTCAGATGCAGAGGCTGAATCAATGATAAGGTCATTGAAATCATATAAAGTAATAAAAGGCGTGCGCGGCGGAAATGCGATAAGTGAGAAAGAGTTCATAAAGGTTATAGTTTCCGTATCGGCACTCCTTGAGGCGGCCCCTGAAATATTTGAGATGGATATTAATCCGTTGCTGGCATCAGGTAATGAGATTGTGGCGGTGGATGCCAGGATAAGGATAGAGAGACAGTAGAAGGAATTAAGAATTAAGAATTAAGAATGGATTAAGGATTAAGGATGAAGAGGGCGGATATTGTTTTTGCAGTGTGTTTTGCAGCGGTTTTTATGCCGTTTTTTTTGTCGGAGGATCTCTATGCATTTTTCAGGACCTTTACCCTGGAATGGGCATTTACTGCGAGCTTTATAAAATTCGCAGTTCTTGCCACCATGGGGGAGATGCTGGGACACAGAATACGTACCGGAAGATATACTTCTACGGGCTTCGGACTTCTTCCCCGCGCATTTGTCTGGGGTTTCCTGGGCATGACCGTAAAGGCGGCATTTATGATCTTCGGGGCCGGGGTGCCCTCCATTGCCG
>DATKUS010000107.1:0-18429 GCA_035530535.1 Bacteroidales bacterium | reverse complement strand
ATTCTTCGGGGCAGCACGAAATATTGAGAACGGCGGCTCACTGACAATAATCGCCACCGCACTCACTGACACAGGATCAAAAATGGATGATGTGATCTTTGAAGAATTCAAGGGCACGGGTAACCTCGAACTGCAGCTTGACCGCAAACTGTCAAACAGGCGTATCTTCCCTTCAATCGATATACCTGCTTCAAGCACCAGACGTGAGGATCTCCTTCTGGACAAATCAGTCCTCAGCAAGATATGGGTGCTTCGCAACTACCTGACTGACATGAACTCAGTGGAAGCAATGGAATTTCTGCGTGACCGCATCTCCCAGACACGTTCAAATGAAGAGTTCCTTGTTTCGATGAATAGTGAATAGATTCTCATGGAAGTTTTGTAAATTTGTTGTTTATTTTTTAACTAAATCATTGTTCATTAATTACTTATAATTAAAATGGCAACAAAAAAATTTATTACTTGTGATGGTAACCAGGCAGCTTCTCATGTGGCATACATGTTCAGCGAGGT
The DNA here is from genome assembly GCA_035530535.1 of Bacteroidales bacterium. GTDB lineage: Bacteria > Bacteroidota > Bacteroidia > Bacteroidales > VadinHA17 > SR-FBR-E99. The sequence continues at coordinate 17,916 of DATKUS010000107.1, read as the reverse complement.
GGCTTGTATTTATCCCATCACCCCATCCTCTACCATGGCAGAATATATTGACGAATGGGCTGCCCACGGACTGAAGAACATGTTCGGCGAAGAGGTTAAAGTCGTTGAGCTTCAAAGCGAAGGCGGCGCTGCCGGTGCTGTGCACGGATCACTTCAGTCAGGTGCTCTTACCACAACCTACACAGCATCACAGGGTCTTCTTCTTATGATACCCAATATGTACAAGATTGCGGGAGAGCTTCTCCCTGCAGTATTTCATGTAAGCGCCCGTACTGTTGCGGCACACGCACTTTCAATCTTCGGCGACCACGGTGACATCTATGCCACACGCCAGACCGGATTCGCAATGCTGGCAAGCGGCGGGATACAGGAAATAATGGACCTCGCAGGCATTGCACACCTCGCAGCCATAAAATCCAGAGTACCCTTCCTTCATTTCTTTGACGGCTTCCGCTCTTCACATGAGATACAGAAGATAGAACCTGTAGATATTGAAGACATGAAGAAGCTGGTAGATAATGATGCTCTTAAGCGTTTCCGCCTCCAGTCGCTCAACCCTGATCACCCCGTGACAAGAGGAACAGCTCAGAACCCTGACATATTCTTCCAGGCAAAAGAGGCATCAAATCCGTTCTACACTCACCTTGACGATACTGTCAATGAGTATATGGAGAAAATATCAGCACTCACCGGCCGCGAATACAAGCCATTCACCTATTACGGTGCCCCCGATGCTGAGAACATTATCATTGCAATGGGATCAGTCACCGAAACCATCAAGGAAACGATTGATTATCTTGCTGCAACAAAGGGTGAGAAACTGGGACTTATCTCAGTACATCTCTACAGACCTTTCTCAGCAAAATACCTGTTGAATGTCCTTCCCAAAAGCGTAAAACGTATCTCTGTTCTTGATCGCACCAAGGAACCCGGAGCTAACGGAGAACCCCTCTACCTCGATGTAAAAGAGATTTTCTATGACCTCGATATTCATCCTGTGATCCTCGGCGGCCGCTATGGGCTAAGTTCAAAAGACACCACCCCGGCCCAGATGATTTCCGTCTTCGAGAACATGAAGCAGGCCAAACCGATGAACCAGTTCACGGTAGGTATCGTTGACGACGTGACCTTCAGGTCACTGCCGCTGCTGCCTGAGATAAACGTGAGCGACAAAGGCACGTACTCAGCCAAATTTTACGGACTCGGGTCAGACGGAACAGTCGGTGCCAATAAGGCTTCGATAAAGATCATCGGTGAAACAACCGATAAATATTGCCAGGCATATTTTGCTTATGACTCGAAGAAGTCAGGCGGCGTTACCACATCGCACCTTCGCTTTGGCGACAAGCCGATAAGATCACCGTATCTTGTCAACACACCTGATTTTGTGGCATGCCACGTTCCGGCCTATCTTGACAAATATGACATGCTCAGGGGTCTTAAGAAGGGAGGCACCTTCCTGTTGAACTCAATCTGGGATCCGGAAGAGACAAGGCACAGGCTGCCTGATGCAACAAAAAAATACCTTGCAGAGAACAAAATTGAATTTTATATCATCAACGCCACCAATATAGCTGAAGAACTTGGCCTCGGCTCACGCACAAACACAATCATGCAGAGTGCATTCTTCAAAGTGGCTGAAGTCATTCCTTACAAGCTTGCCGTTGAAGAGATGAAACATTCTGTCATCAAGGCATACGGCAAGAAGGGCGATGCGGTTGTAAATATGAACAACGCTGCCATTGACCGCGGCGGTGACGTGACCAAAGTTGAGATCCCCGCAGAGTGGGCCTCAATCAAAGTTAAACCTGAAGTTTTTGATGCCGGCAAGCCTGCATTTATCCGTGATGTTGTTGATCCCATCAACGGTCTGCGCGGTGATGATCTTCCTGTCAGCGCATTCGTAGGACGTGAGGATGGCACCTTCCCGGCAGGGACCACCGCTTATGAAAAGCGCGGCATTGCCGTGAATGTACCTGAATGGCAGTTAGAACAGTGCACACAGTGCAACCAGTGTTCCATGGTTTGTCCTCATGCAGCCATACGTCCCTTCCTTCTTACTGATGAGGAACTGGCAGCGGCACCTGCAGGTACAACAGCCAAACAGGGTATCGGTAATACAAAAAGCCACAAGTTCAGGATCCAGGTGAGCGTTTATGACTGCACAGGCTGCGGTAACTGCGCAGACGTCTGTCCTTCAAAAGTGAAATCACTTGTCATGAAACCTCTGGAGACACAGCTGGGACAGGCAGACCTGTGGACCTACATGCATGAGCAGGTAGGCTATAAGGAGAATATCGTTGACAAATTCACCAATGTCAAGAACTCACAGTTTGCACAGCCTCTCTTTGAGTTTTCCGGAGCATGTGCCGGCTGCGGTGAGACACCTTATATTAAAACCGTCACGCAGCTGTTCGGTGACCGGATGGTAGTGGCAAATGCAACAGGATGTTCTTCGATCTATGGCGCCTCGGCTCCTTCAACACCCTACACCGTCAATATAGACGGACACGGTCCGGCATGGGCCAACTCACTCTTCGAAGACAATGCTGAATACGGCTTCGGTCTTGCACTGGGTTCAACGAAGATCAGGGAACGCATTATGCGCCTGATGAAGGAGAATCTGGAAAAAGGCCTTGCTGCAGACACCGTTGCTGCATTCAACGAGTGGCTTGCCGCAAAAGATGACGCCAAAACTTCAAGAGCTGCTTCTGAAAAAGTTGTTGCAGCCTGCGAAAAGGACAAAGCTGCTGTATGCAAGGATATCCTTGATCTCAAACAGTATCTTGTCAAGAAATCGTACTGGATCTTCGGCGGCGACGGATGGGCTTATGACATCGGCTACGGCGGTCTGGACCATGTGCTTGCTTCAGGTGAGAATGTAAACGTCCTGGTGCTTGACACAGAGGTCTACTCAAATACCGGAGGCCAGGCTTCCAAATCCACTCCTGCTGGCGCTGTGGCTAAGTTCGCAGCTTCAGGCAAGAAGATACGCAAGAAAGACCTTGGACAGATGGCAATGACTTACGGTTATGTCTATGTCGCACAGGTCGCCATGGGATCAAGCCAGAACCAGTATTTCAAGACAATCCGTGAAGCTGAGGAGTATCCGGGTCCGTCACTTATAATTGCTTACTCACCATGTATCAACCACGGTCTTCGTAATGGTATGGGCAAGACGCAGGCACAGGCCGAAGATGCTGTGACAGCAGGCTACTGGCATCTCTACAGGTTTGACCCGCGCCTCGAGGCAGCAGGCAAGAACCCGTTCCAGCTCGACTCCAAAGAGCCCGACTGGAGCAAGTTCCAGGACTTCCTGAGGTCAGAAGTGCGTTACACTTCTCTGCTGAAGGACTTCCCCGGAGAGGCAGATGTACTGTTCAAACAGGCGGAGGAAAATGCAAAATGGAGGTACAACTCCTACAAGCGCTTTGCGGAGATGAATTTCGCTCCAGCAGAAGAAGCCAAAGAGTAAACTGGACGTAAATCATAAAAGAGAGCCGGTCAGACCGGCTCTCTTTTTTTTATTGCCCTAAATAGGTAACTTTGCGGCCGGTCCGGGTTGACGAACATCCGGAAATCAATACAAGGACGAAAAACAATTCAAAATTGGGAAGGGTACTGGCAATTGATTATGGCAGAAAACGCACCGGACTGGCTGTTACAGACCCGCTCCGTATCATCGCATCACCCCTGACCACGGTGGCCACACATGACCTTGAAAGCTTCCTGAAAGATTATTTTGCCCGTGAAAATGTTACCGAGGCTGTGATAGGATATCCTGTCACTATGAACAATTTGCCCAGTGAAAGCGTAAAGTATATTGATCCGTTCATCAGGAGGTTCAGGAAAATCTTTCCGGAGATACCCCTTCACCTGGCTGATGAGCGTTTCACCTCTCAGATGGCAATGATGGCAATGATTGAAGGCGGTGTGAAAAAGAGCGGCAGAAGAGATAAATCAATGGTTGACAGGATAAGCGCTGCAATTATACTGCAGTCGTGGCTGTCCAGAGAAAAGAACACTAATAACAGAGAAAAGAACCTGGAATGACATACCCGGTATATGTTTACGGACACCCTGTGCTGCGTCAGATAGCAAAAGAGATAGAACGGAATTATCCTCGTCTTGATACTTTCATCCATGATATGTTTGAGACCATGTACAACTCGGACGGACTCGGCCTTGCCGCTCCACAGATAGGGAAGTCTGTACGACTATTTATTATTGACGGTGAGCCTCTTGCAGAGGATCATCCGGAGATGAAGGATTTCAAAAAGGTCTTTATCAATCCTCAGGTGAAGGAACGTAAAGGCATAAAAGTGCCAATGAAGGAAGGCTGCCTCAGCCTGCCCGGACTGCATGAGGAGGTGGAGCGTGAGTCAGAGATCCGCATTCAGTATTATGATGAGAACTGGGAGTTTCATGATGATGTATATAACGGGCATAAAGCAAGGGTTGTTCTCCATGAATATGATCATCTTGACGGCATACTCTTCACTGACAAGCTCAGCCCGTTACGCCGCAGGCTTATCAAAGGCAAACTGAATGACATCAGCAAGGGAAAATTTGAAGCCGACTACCGGACGGTGTTGCCTACAGGCAGACAGTGACCCGTTGCCCTTGATATTAATACTTTTCTTTACTAATTTTATTGTGTCTAACGCTGAGACCCGTGCATTTCAGGGAGATACCTTTCCTGAGGCTTCTGGCACCTTTGTGCGCAGGTGTCATTGCGGCGGAGACAGCACCGGGTGCTGATACCGTCGTCTGGATCACTGTGGCTGCCTCAGCCGTAGTACTGACAGGCCTGACATTCCGGAAAAAGTATTTCAGCGACCCGCTATTCGGCATCATACTTTTCGTTCTTATCACTGCCGCCGGCTATCTCCTGTACAGCAACAGCCAAAAGAGACTCAGCACCTTCGCAAAAAGTGAGCAGATATTCCTGTTAAAATTATCTGAATACCCAGATAAAAAGTCAAACAGCTGGTCATTCAGGGCCAGGATAATGGCTGCAGGGACCGACACACTCAGATCCGGACTTACCGGATCAATGCTCCTTTATTGTATGGATGATTCACTGACAATGGGCTGGCATCCGGGCGACAGGATTATGATACGTACTACTCCCCTGCCAGTTACCAATAACGGCAACCCCTGTGAATTCAACTACAAACGTTATATGGAAGGCCAGGGCATCAGGTTCATCGGATTCTTCAGCCCTGGTGACCTTCTGGAACACTCTTCTCCTGATCGCCGGAGCCTCAGGGAGATATCACTCGTCCTGGCCCGCAAAATGACGGGGGCCTTTGCTGCGGCAGGATTGCAGGGTGAGGACCTCGGGCTTGTGACAGCACTCACAATTGGCGAAAAGGATATGCTCGACAGAGACCTCCTCACCTCCTTTTCACGCACTGGAGCAATGCATATTATGGCTGTTTCCGGACTGCATGTCGGGATGATCAGCCTTATGATGTCGTGGCTTCTTTTCTTCATGAGACGCAGAATAAACACTCTGCGGGTTATGATAATACTTTTATCACTCTGGGCCTTTGCCTTTATCACAGGGTTGTCACCATCAGTTCTCAGGGCTACAATAATGTTCTCTTTCCTTCAGACAGGCACCCTGCTGCGCAGACAGGGCAACAGCATGAACATTCTTCTGGCTTCAGCATTCCTTCTCATCACGGCACGACCGGCAGTGCTGTTTGAAGCAGGATTTCAACTCTCATACATTGCTGTTGCATTCATCATTCTCTTTTATGAGCCTCTCTACCGGATTCTTAAATTAAGGAACAAAGTTACCAACTGGTTCTGGCAGATGACTGCTGTGTCAATCGTTGCACAGGCAGGCACTTTTGCCATGACCGTCAGGCTGTTCAACATCTTCCCGCTGCTCTTTCTCCTGTCAAACCTTATCATTATTCCTGTCTCATTTGCCGTGCTGATGCTCGCTTTACTACTGGTCATATTCTCAGCGGTGAGTCCCGTGGCAGCATTATTTGGCACCCTGCTAAAGTGGTTGTCACATCTGACCATAGGCTATACACACTTTGCTGCTTCGCTCCCTCACGGAGTCATTGAAAACATAGGTCTTACAGGCGTTGAATCACTCCTTCTCACCCTCGTGATCACCCTGCTGATGGCTTCCATCCTGAGAGTCGGAAAGCTCACCCTGAAACCCTTTCTCATTGCAGCTTCACTCTTCGTCACATGCGGTCTTATCCGGAATATTAGTGAGAGTAGGAAAGAGGGTCCCCTGGTCTATAATATCAAGGGAAAACCACTTACGGCATATCAGTCAGGCAAAGTGCTGACACTGTCCCTTGATGATGAGGTGATACCGGCTGAAGTCAGAAAGCATGCTGCCACACGCGGACTTAAGATTGAAGTCAGACAGCGCAGGTAATGGTTCTTTTTATATAACTTTGCCTGATATTACGCTGACGCAAATGAGAATAGTAATTGCCGGTGCAGGCGAGGTGGGCACCCATCTTGCAAAGATGCTTTCCCAGGATGACCATGAAATAATACTCATTGACTCCGAAGAAGAGAGGCTCAAGCCAATTGACGCGGTCATTGACGTCCTTACATACGAAGGGTCCGCCACCTCTCTTGACATTCTCAGGGAGGCAGTCAAGAAGGGTACCGATCTCTTTATTGCCGTTGCCCATTCAGAGGACACAAACATTACCGCTGCCATTCTCGCTAAAAAGCTTGGCGCGAAAAAAGTAATAGCCCGTATTGACAATATGGGATACCTCGAAAGAGGCAACCGCGATTTCTTTAAGGAGATGGGTATAGATCATCTAATCTACCCTGAACTTATTGCTGCCAAGGAAGTTATCGGACTGCTTAAGGAGACCGGCACAACGGAATTCATGGACTTCGCCGGGGGCAAACTCTCACTGTATGTCCAGAAGCTCGAGTCCAACGCTCCGGTACTGAACAAAAGCCTTGAGGAAGTAGCGAATTCATTCGGGTCCATCCTGTATCGCGCCGTAGCCATCAAAAGAAATGACCGTACAATTATTCCTCGCGGCAAAGAGGAATTTCATGACGGAGACCTGGCATATGTCATCTCTACACGAGAGGGTATTGGTGATATGATGAAGTTCTCAGGGAAAAAGAACGTGGAGGCGCGAAGCATAATGATACTGGGAGGAAGCCGCATAGGCATGCACGTTGCACTGAACCTCCAGCATGAATGTCAGGTGAAACTCATTGACAGTAACCTTGAAAAGTGCCAGACATTGGCTGAGCATCTGGAAGAAACCCTTGTGATTAACGGCGACGGCCGCAACAGGGACCTCCTGGCCGAGGAAGGTCTGAATAACATGGATGCCTTCGTGGCAGTGACCGGCAATTCGGAGACAAATATCCTCTCCTGCCTTCTGGCAAAGAAAATGGGCGTGATGAAAACCATTGCCGAAGTGGAAAATATGGAATATATTAACCTTGCTGAGAACACGGGAATTGACACTATCATAAACAAGAAAATAGCAACTGCGGGGCGCATCTTCCGTCATACCATGAACCCCAATGTCACACAGGTAAAAATGATGACAGGAACCGACGCCGAGGTGCTCGAGTTCTTTGTCTCAGACAGTGCACGCGTCACAGACGGCCCTCTCAGGCTTATCAACTTCCCCAAAGATGCAATAGTGGGTGGCGGTATCCGCGACGGCAAGCCCTTTATAGCTACCGGTGACACCCATATTCAGTATGGCGATAAGGTTGTAGTATTTGCCCTTCCCTCGGCATTTGAAAAACTGAACAAGTTCTTTACCAGCGACAGAAAGTAGTAAATCAGTGGAAAAGCAGAATGAACAAACGAATCAGGAACTTTCCATTCTTAATTCTTAATTCTTAATTCTTAATTTATAATTCCAATATCCCTCTCCCCTGCCTCAGTATCAACGGCTCGGGACCCGTACAGTCAACGATGGTTGACGGCTCATTGCTTCCGAAACCGCCGTCCACAACAAGATCGGCAAAGTCAAAATATTTTTCATGAATAAGCTCAGGATCAGTGATATACTCAATGATCTCATCGTCATTATGTATTGAGGTGGTCATGAGAGGCCTGCCGAGATCGCGGACCAGCTCAAGAGTAATATTATTGTCAGGGATACGTATTCCCAGTGTTTTCTTTTTGTGTTTGAAGATTACCGGTATCTGGTTGTTTGCCGGCACTATAAAGGTGAATGCTCCGGGCAGGTTACGCTTCAGCAACCTGAACAGGTTATTGTCATGGATGATTGTGTATTCTGACAGCTGGCTCATTGATGAAAAGATCATTGACATATCAGGGTTACCCGGATTCAGCCCCTTATATTTTGCAATCTTCTCAATGGTTTTCGTGGCCTTTATGTCACACCCCATGGCATAGATGGTGTCAGTGGGATAGATAACTATGCCACCCTGCTCAAGCACCCACGTCACCTTGCGGATGTGATCCGAATTCGGATTTTCAGGATACAGCTTTATTATCATCCATTACTTTTTATGGGTGCAAATATAGAAAGATAAGTTCAGTGAAGATCAAAAAAAAAGGGTAAGCTCCTCATATCGCACCGCTACAACCTTCTACCCTTGCTGCCTTCCGACCCTGGGGGAGTTCAAAGGGAGCTGGTCGTATAAGACTTACCCCTTACAAAGGTAATAACTTTTAACCCTCATCCAAATATATTTGTTGCATATCGGGATGCCGGTTGATTATTAGGAAATAGATTATATTTGTTGTTCTAACTTAAACATCCGGAAAATGGAAGAAAAAAAATCTGTCTGGAAAGAGACCCTGCAATATGGTATCATTTTGGGCCTTGTCTCAATTGTGTTCTCAGTCCTGACCTATATGCTTGACGTCACCGGCAAGCCATGGGTCATTGTTCCAAGTCTTATTATCTCAATAGTGGTCCTTTACCTGCTTCTGCGCTCATACCGTGACACTTATAACCACGGCTTCATCAGTTACGGCAAAGCAGTGGGTGCAGGCGTGGTAATGAATATCTATGCCGCCCTCCTTACAGCTATCTATATATATATACTTTTCGGATTCATCGATCCGGGACTTGTTGATAAACAGATGCTTGAGGCAGAGGAGAAACTGATAGCCAAGGGTATTCCTGAAGGCTCCATTGATACTGCTCTGCAGATGCAGGCCAAATTCATGAAGCCGTGGTTCATGGCACTTTCGTCAGTATTCAGTGCCGCCTTCTTCGGACTTATTTTATCACTTATTGTTTCTCTGTTCATCAAGAATGAGGGCAATCCGCTGCTTGATGATGAAGGAAAAGAATAATGGATCTCTCTGTTGTTGTTCCTGCCTATAACGAGGCCGATTCACTGCCGGAGCTGGCAGGATGGATTGACAAGGTATGTGTCTCATCATCATTGAGTTATGAACTTATTGTCATTGATGACGGGAGCAATGACGGCACATGGGAAGTGCTCACCGGCCTTGGAAAGAAATACAGTAGCCTCAAAGCTGTCAGGTTCCGCCGTAACTACGGCAAAGCAGCTGCACTCCACACAGGTTTTGACGAGGCACAGGGTCATGTGGTGATAACCATGGACGCTGACCTGCAGGACAGTCCTGATGAAATACCTGACCTGGTCAGGCTGGTACGCGAGGAAGGGTACCAGGTGGTCTCGGGATGGAAGAAAAAGCGTTATGATCCCTTCATCAAGAGACACACTTCCAAACTCTATAATTACACTGCACGAAAGTTCTCAGGGATAAAGCTTCACGATTTTAACTGCGGACTGAAGGCCTATGATGCAGAGGTGGTAAAGAGCATTGAGGTATTCGGTGAGATGCACCGTTACATACCTATGCTGGCGAAGGAGGCAGGATTCCGTAACATTGGAGAGAAAGTGGTGCAGCATCGAGCGCGCAAGTACGGGGTGACAAAATACGGGTTTGACAGGTTCCTTAAGGGATATCTTGACCTGCTGACGATCAGCTTCATCACCCGCTTTGGGAAAAGCCCAATGCATTTCTTCGGTATGCTCGGTACTTTGATGTTCCTTACCGGGTTCATCATGGCAGGATACCTTGGCGTACGTAAGCTAGTTTTCGTGCATGAGAACCTCAGGGCTCCGCTGATAACGGACAGTCCATGGTTTTATATAGCCCTGGCGGTAATGATAATAGGGTCATTCCTATTCCTCACCGGATTCCTTGCTGAACTTGTTAACCGGCGCTCCTCCGAGAGGAACAGGTATCTTATCAGGGATAAAGTGAATCTGTGAGCGGCCCCGGGCATGAGCGCGAAAATGCTTGATATTTAACCCCGTAGGGGTGATATTATTATTGATAAGGATAAGAATACCACTAAACCCCGTAGGTGTGGCATATCACTCAATCTCTGAGTCTCTGCGTCCTCCTGAGCAGCACCCGGAGAGCATCGGTGAGCTTATCCCATGAATAGAGCTTTTTCTGCTCATCAATGCCTGGCTGGAAGACATCCTCCCTGCCTTTAAAAAATGCTTTTATTGCCTCCGCTATTGCTCCGGCTACAGGAGGCACCACATAACCGCATTTCCCATCCGGGACTATCTCTGCAAGTCCCCCAACATCAGTGACGATCATGGGTTTATTAAAATGATATGCTATCTGGGTCACCCCTGACTGTGTTGCAGACCGGTATGGCTGCACCACCAGTGAGGCAGCTGAGAAATAATATCTTACATCCTCGTTGCTGATAAAATGGGTATGCAGAATAACCCTGTTGCCCAGGTTATTTCCATGGATAATGTCAAAATAGCTCTTTTCGTCCTCATAGAACTCTCCGGCCACAATCAGTTTAACTCCGGTCTCCGTGACGCCCTCATCGGCCATAGCCTCCAGAAGAAGGTCCAGCCCCTTGTACTCCCTGATGAACCCGAAGAAAAGTATGAACCTGTCTGCCGGGCACAATTTTAGTCGTACTATAGCTTCAGCCCGTGAAACAGGTTCACCATAGTTGTCAAACAGCGGGTGCGGCGATATTATGCATGGAATACTGGTATTGAAAATACGAAGATCATTTTCCACTGCTTTAGTCATTACCAGGGCTCCGTGGATGCTGTTTATAAAGAATCTTGTCAGAAGTTTGTCCCCCATGTGCGTTTCATGAGGAACAACATTGTCAAAGATGGTCAGTACCCTCGTAAAGCGGTTGCTCCTCACTATTCTGGCAATGATGCCCAGTGCAGGTGCCATGAACGGAAGCCAGTATCGAAGGATTATCATGTCCGGTCTCGTTCGCCGAAGCCTGAGTCCTATTCCAAACCAGTTCAGGGGATTCATAGAATTTATGGCCCTGGTGATGGTTACTCCTTCGGGTGCATAGCTGTCATCGTACTGTGTCTTTCCGGGAAAGAGGAACCCCGGATACTGAAGAGAAAAAGTGTATATGGCAGCAGCGTCACCCTCACGTAGAAACTGCTTTGCCATACGTTCATTGTACGCTGCAATACCCCCCCGGTATGGGTGAGCCGGTCCGCATATTACAATTTTCAGCATGGTCAGGGCATTTCTCCCTTTACAAAGTCTGCAAGATATGAATACTGTGGCGTGAGACTTCCGTCGTCAGTAATTGTTGCCCTCAGTATCATTGGGGAAGGATTGTCATTGAAGAGATCATGAAGCACATTCGCCATAAGCTGTCTCCCATAATCGCTTGAAGCATCCCGCGGAAGCTCGCCGGGGAGGTTGTCAATTGACGTTACGGTGATGCTGTCATGCGAATTGAAAGCTTCTTCCTCCGTATGTGTGAAACGGTTATAGCTGTAAAAGGGGTCAGCAATGCTTGTCGCCCTCAGGGTAGTGGGCACCGGCCCGGCGATGTCACAGCTTATATCAGCTATCACCGAGATCCGGAACTCAGGAAAAGATACATCTTCCCTGGTAAAGAATACGGGTGACCGGGGGTCCCAGAAGTGTGCAGCTATATACATGTCAGTTACCCTGGTGAATTTTTTAAACTCCGAGACATAATCTTCAGGATGATAGAGGAAATTATTAAAGTCGAACGGTCTGCCGTCGGTATGCCTGACATAATGTTGCGGGCCTATCTGGCAGAATACGGGGACGTCATATTCTTTTGAAAGAAAGTCCTCAGGGGTCACTTTTAAAAGGTTGCTGCAGACAGAGAGTGTCTCCAGTGCACCTGATGCAACGCGCCCTTCACCGGTGACAAGTATTTTCAGTCCCGGTTTTAACTGTATCATGCGGAGTCCTGCCCACATCTCATCAAGGTCGCGGCACTGATAGGCCGGTTTGAGCTTAAAACGATTTGTTTTTATTCCCCTGGCTCTCAGGGCATTATATGCTCCTACGATGCCTGCCCATCTTCCGAAAGCTACTACGCGCTGACCCTTATCGGTAGTTAGATACTCATAGTCGATCAGCCTCACTCTTTTATGAAGTATCTCCTGCAGCATTCCCCGGTTATACTCCTGTTTTTTTGCCACGTGGGCAAAGAAAAGGTAAGTCTTCCCTTCGATAAAAAGCCGTTTGTCTACCTCCTTCACTCCCATCAGGATGTCACAATGGCTGAGATCTTCGCGTAAAGGTATCATCAGATATTCGTATTCCTCATCGTTATAACAGCGTATATCGGAAGGCTGTACGAAGAATTCCACGAACGGGTAAAGCTCCTGCAGGGCTACTATCTGCGAGGGTGTCAGGGGGACTCTCCTGTCAGGGGGAGTTTTCGTCTCACGCAGTATGCCTACCTTAAGTTTCTTTTCCATAATGGTATGATTGAGGTCGGTGTGAAGATAAGAATTCGGCCTGATTTTTGTACATGTTTTTGTCACAGCAGCGTTTTATTGTGTAATTTTGCGCTGCAGAACAGACTATGGGGCTGACCTGGTTTTGACAGCAAGCCGTGATGGTATGTAAGCATGCAGAGAGTGGTGACGCATCTCTTTAACTTGTGTCTCACAACAATAACTGGCGAGAATAACTACGCTCTTGCTGCTTAACCGAACCAAGTAAGTTAAGCTTAATCCCGGCACCAGGTGCTGGGACGAGACGCTTCCCGGGCGGTGACGCCCTGTACCAACCCGATAAGGAGGCGCACGCAATTCAGGGATTGTCCGATGGTTTCTCCGGCCTGACGATGAAATAAAGGAGATAAGGAAAGATCCGGTTGCCTGACACCTCGTCTCTCCCGACAATCAAGACAGGATAAGCATGTAGAAAGCATATGGTTACCTTGACTGGACGCGGGTTCGACTCCCGCCAGCTCCACTGATCAAGCAGAAAACAAGAATCCCCGGAAGGGGGTTTTTGCTTTGAGGTAGCCGTTGAAAGCTTGCTTTCAAAAGGATAACGAAAAGTAAAATACCATGCAGAGCATGGTTCTTGTTTTCTATTTGCAGGACTGAAGCTAAGGGACGGTGAGGCCGTCCGCCGTCCGGCGGACGGGTGAACACCCCCGCATGGTGGCTGCCTATACTTGCATCTTTGAAGCCCAGTGACGGTGAAGCCGTCCGCCGGATGGCGGACGGGTGAACACCCCCGCCAGCCATATCCCCATTTGCTTTCCCTCTTCAATACAAATTTGTATATTTGAATTGTTTTCAGATTACCAGCATATCATTTACTGAATTAAGAAGTAACTTAAAAAGAGTCATATGAAAAGAAATCTGCTTCCGGTGTATCTTATACTCATTATGAATTATATTTTCGCAGTTAATATGGTTACAGCGCAGGATATTTCACTTCCCTCACCTGTTAAAACTGGCGGGAAGCCTTTGATGCAGGCCCTTAATGAAAGAGAGTCAACCAGAACTTTCACAGGGGATAATCTTTCAATGCAGCAGCTTTCGGACCTTCTGTGGGCCGGATGGGGTATTAACCGTCAGGCCGATAATAAAAGGACCGCCCCCTCATCAAGTAATAAACAGGAGATTGATATTTATGTAGCCTTACCGGAGGGGCTTTATCTTTATGAGGCTGAATTAAATAAACTTAAACAGATCCATAACAGGGATATCAGGAACCTTACGGGAACTCAGGATTTTGTAGCTACTGCCCCAGTAAACCTGATTTTCGTAGCCGATTTATCCAAAAGGGGTAAGAAAGAGGGAGATGCAATCAGTGATACCGACCTGCTTTCATCATGGGCAAATACAGGTTTCATCGCCCAGAATATATATCTCTATTGCGCTTCAGAGAATCTTGGTTGTGTAATAAGAGCCATGATTCCCCGCGACAAGCTGGCACCCGAATTGGGACTAAAACCATCCCAGGCAATCATACTGGCACAGTCAGTGGGTATTCCCCAGAAGTAATCCACGAAGTTCTATTTGAAGTATCTCTTCCCTGGTATAACCAAAGCTAGGCAATCAGTTCAATACGGTCAGAGATCTTTCTGGAACAGAAATATGTCAGCCCGTTGAGCTCAGACATTCCGACAAGCTGCAGCCCTGATTCTTCCAGTAGGTGCGAAACTGTTCTCCTGGTCAGGTACCTGTTAGTCCTCGAGTCTATGAAGCTATACATCCTGTTAATAAAAGGTATTCTGGATTCAATACCGTTCTCAAAGACTTCTGCCTTCTCTGAAAGCTGCCGTGGAAGATTGCTGTACTTATCTGCAAAACCGTTCTGGGTATCATTGTCAACAAAACAACCTACAAAGTTGCTCTTTTGAGGCAGCATCCCGGCAACTTTCTTCAGAAAGTTCCTGATCTCCCTGACATAGTTAAGCTGTTTGAGATTTACTATTGTTTTTACACCTTTCAGATCATCAGCATCATAAAAATAATGATGAGTGGATGGAATAACAAGCATACCCGATTCATTAACCAAACCCAGACGATCAAGATAATTGAAGAGGTCATCGCGTACTTCTGCAGCAAGCTCACCAAAAAACTCGTTAACACTGCCTTCCCTGGAAGACAATTTGCTTTGATAAATCTTCCGGAGATTATGACCCCTGATAACATCAGAATTGTTGTCTGCAGCTCCTGAGTCCATCAATTTTCTTTTAAATTAACTATGGTTAATATTTATACCGTGTAAAAAGTGTAATTAAAGACGATCCCGTTCTCACGCAACCACCATCGCAACGCTTTAGCGATCTTCCTTTTTCGGAGTACGACCGTTCCGGTTGCACTTGAAGAAATCTGATAAAAGGTCTTCATGGATATTTGCTTCATCATTCAAAGCAAAGGTAAACCATAAGAACACTCAAGGCAAGCTGCTAAAGTCCAATTAATGGGTATTTGCATGCGTTTTAATAATCGCTTGTCAAAAAATTCCGGGGGTTCATTTATCCCCTGAAACAACTGATGGCCGTAATGATGCCTTTCGTCAAAAAAGGTTTAAAATTTACCGGCATCCCTGGCAAAAAATCGATTTTCATGGTAAAAGAAATCCTATAGTATTAATTATCTGAATAATAGAGAAGGATTTTCACCTCGGATTAAAGGAATTGCTATTTTGACGAATGAAAGATTTTAAGGGGTAAATTTTACTATTTTCGGCGTGTACTTTTAATACGGCCTTTTAATGATCAACAGAATTCTTTATCTCCTGATTTTTGTAGTAATATCTAATATTCTGCTCTCAAGCTGTGACAAGAATAAACCCGACATAAAAAACGAAGAAGAACAGCAGAGATCAATATCATTTTCAGGCTTCGAATGGATAACTGAGGGCACGGGGTTTTCAAGAATAAGTCCCGGCGGGAATTATTTTTCCTGTTCGGAAGACAACGTGTGGGTTGACGTACATGGCAACCTCCATCTGAAAATCACAAACAGGAATGGGATCTGGTATTGCGCAAAGGTGACCATGAAGGAGTCATTCGCCTACAATAAGTACGTCTTCCATGTTTCTTCAAGGGTGGATAAACTGGACAGGAATGTTGTAGGTGGGCTCTTTACCTATCTTGATGATTCAAACGAGATTGATATTGAGTTTGCTAAATGGGGGATTGAGGGTAATATCAACTCGCAGTTTGCTGTTCAGCCTGCATACCATAATGGCAATATTTACAGGTATTCCCTGGATCTGAAGAGAAAACACTCTACACACATCATTGACTGGAAGAAAGACACAATTTATTTTGCATGTTACCGCGGGTACCATTCAACCAGGCCCGATGCATCGAAAATAATAAGTGAATGGTGCTATACCGGAAATCATATTCCTGTTGATGGAGCAGAAAAGATAATGATAAATCTCTGGCTCTTTAACGGACTTCCCCCATCTGATAATAAAGAGGTTGAAATGATAATAAAAGCAGTTGAGATCTATTGATTAATCCTTGCTGTCGGCCCATGCCAGAGCTGCTTTCACGGCTTTATTCCATCCCTGCACCAGCATCTTAGTTTCGCCGGCCTCCTTTTGAGGGACAAATTTTCTCCCAACCTGCCACTGACTCTTTATTTCTTCTGTGTCTCTCCAGTACTTCACTGCCAGGCCTGCAAGGTATGCAGCACCCAGGGCTGTTGTCTCGGTAACATTTGGTCTCACGACCGTTGTCTGGATGATATCAGCCTGGAATTGCATCAGGAGATCATTCACTGCTGCTCCTCCGTCTACCCGAAGTTCAAGGATTTCGACCCCTGAATCTTTTTGCATGGCCTTAAACACTTCAAGGGTTTGAAAAGCGATACTTTCCAGGGCGGCTCTTGCAATATGTGCCGCTGTGGTACCCCTTGTTATTCCTACCATGGTACCCCTGGCATGCTGGTTCCAGTGAGGCGCTCCCAGACCAGTAAATGCAGGAACAAAATATACTCCACCGTTATCGCCCACTTCAGAAGCTAATTTTTCAACCTCTCCTGAACTGCTGATAATGCCAATACCATCACGCAGCCACTGTATCGCTGCCCCCGCAATAAAAATACTGCCTTCAAGGGCATAGTGAGTCTTGTCACCCACTTTCCAGGCCACAGTGGTAAGGAGATTACTTTTTGACTTAATGGGTTTGGTACCGATATTCATCATGAGAAAGCACCCCGTTCCGTAAGTGTTTTTAACCATTCCCTTTCCCGTACACATCTGTCCGAAAAGTGCTGCCTGCTGATCACCGGCAATCCCGGCAACAGGAACAGGAGTCGAAAAAAGACCTTTTGTGGTTGCATAGACTTCGCTCGAGGACCTTACCTCCGGCAACATGGCTGCTGGGATATCAAAGATCCGGAGCAGCTCTTCATCCCAGGAGAGAGTGTTAATATTGAAAAGCATTGTTCTGGATGCATTCGTCACATCCGTAATATGAGCCCCTCCTTCTGTCAGGTTCCAGATAAGCCATGAATCAATTGTTCCGAAGGCCAACTCTCCTTTTTCCGCCAGAGTACGGGTTCCCGGCACATTATCAAGGATCCACCGAATCTTGGTGGCTGAAAAGTAGGCATCTATAACCAAACCTGTTTTCTCCTGTATCTTCTGCTTGTAGCCATCTTTATTGAGCCTGTCACAAAAATCAGCCGTCCTCCGGTCCTGCCATACCATAGCATTGTATACAGGCTTTCCTGTCTTCCTGTTCCATACAACCGTGGTCTCGCGCTGGTTCGTTATTCCCAGGGCTGCAATTTCATTGCTCCCTATTCCGGCCCTTGCTATCACTTCCATTACCACCCCTGCCTGCGTTGACCATATCTCTTCAGGGTCATGCTCCACCCATCCCGGCCTGGGATAAATCTGGTTGAACTCTTTCTGTGCCGTCGCCACCGGCAGTCCGTTATGATCGTAGAGAATAGCCCTTGAGCTCGTCGTTCCCTGATCCAGTGCCAGAATATAACTATTCATAATTTAATTTATTGTAACTAATCAGTACTTAAAGTGAGCTAAAGTTTGGAGTGCCTAAAGTTAAAAATAAGGTGTTATTAACAATATGGTTCACGAAATAAACATTTTCAATTTGTCTAAGATTGGAATTTTTAAAAAACGAACACATATCA
>DATKUS010000106.1:0-15490 GCA_035530535.1 Bacteroidales bacterium | reverse complement strand
TACCTCAATTGCCAGAACTGTTGCACTTCCGGCTTCCATGGCAGTAAAAAACATACTGTCAGGCAGGATAAAGCTCAGCGGCGTATACCGCCCCGTGCTTCCTGAACTTTATAATCCCATCCTTGATGAGCTGGAAAGCGTTGGTATCAGGATGCATGAAGAGTACGGGCTGCCTGTTGAGAGCATGATTAAGTAGTCTCCTGCCTGACAGTAAACTTTTTAAAGCTGAAGAAATTGTTTGCCATTACATATCACCGTTGACGCCGGCGCCAAAGAGTGCGAAATCATATTTTACAGGATCAGCCGGATCAAACTTACGCAGCAGGGCTGTAAGTTCCTCAACCGCTTTCCAGTCGTTCTGACGCCGGGTAAGCAGTCCCAGCCTCCGTGCTGTGTTCCCTGCATGAAGGTCAAGGGGGATAAAGAGCAGGGACTGGTCCACTTTTTTCCAGATACCGAAGTCCACTCCCTTATCATCTTTCCGTACCATCCATCTTAAGAACATGTTCATCTTCTTCCCTGCCGAGCCTTTGCTGACGTCTGACAGGTGTCTTTCAGTACGGCTTTCATGAGGAACGGTGAAAAAGATCTTATGAAGATGGGTGATAGCTTCCCTCATTGTCCCTCCACCCCTGAGTCCGTCACTGATGACCTCTTCCATTGAGCCGAATTCTGAATAGAGGTGCCTCAGACACTGCATAAATGAAACGGCATCATGACCATTGAAGGTTCTGTGAACAAAGGGGCTGAGATTACCGATCTCTTTTTCTGAAGCACCGGTAATGAACTTATAAGGTTCATTGCCCATCATATTCAAGAGGTTAACGGCGCTGCGCAGTATGAGATCCCTTCTTCCCCATGCTATTGTGGCGGTAAGAAATGCCGAGGCCTCGATATCAGAATTATCAGTAAAACTGTGAGGTATGGAAACAGGATCAGAGGCAATGAATGACCTGTTGTTGTACCTGCCGGCCAGGGTATCAAGATGGAGCTTCATCTCTGAGGCATCCATCCCGTTGCTGAACTTTTCAGACGTCATGGGTAATCATCCCGTCTTTTATTCTTATGATGCGGTCAGACATTGCAGCCAGCTGAGGATCGTGAGTCACTATTATGAATGTATGACCAAAGGTATCACGCAGGCGGAAGAAGAGATTATGAAGATCCTTTTTATTTTCGGTATCAAGGTTACCTGACGGCTCGTCAGCCAGGATAACTGACGGACTGTTGATTATTGCCCGTGCTACGGCAACGCGCTGTTGTTCGCCGCCGCTGAGTTGTGACGGTTTGTGGTCAAGGCGTTCTGCCATTCCAAGGAAGCCGAGCAGCGATGCAGCCTTCTCCTCTGCTTCATTTTTGGCTGTTCCTGCTATCAGGGCAGGGATGCAGACGTTTTCAAGGGCTGTGAATTCAGGCAGAAGCTGATGAAACTGGAACACAAAACCGATATTTTTGTTTCTGAAAGCGGCAAGAGCACGCTGAGGGAGGTTGCTTACATCACTTCCGTTGTAAATGACTGTTCCGGCATCAGGTCTGTCAAGGGTGCCGAGTATCTGGAGGAGTGTGGTCTTTCCGGCTCCGCTGGCACCAACAATTGCAACCACCTCTTTATCTCTTATCTCAAGGTCAATTCCTTTAAGAACCTTAAGGTCACCGTATGATTTTGTAATTCCTCCGGCCCTGATCATTTCACCCCGTTATTAATATCATCAGTGACATCTTTTATCTCATTGTCCACAGCATCGGCCGCCTCATTAAACTGCTTCTGAACAGAATTTGTCACTTCTGTGACATCTTTCCGAATACTGTCTGCAACATCATTGAAATCGTCCCTTACCTCTTTTGTACTATTTTCAATTTCCTGCTTGATCTCATCAGTGGCCTTCCTGATCTCTCTCATCCCTTTACCCACGGTCTTGGCTATCTCCGGTAGTTTGTCAGCTCCAAAAAGCAGCAATGCAATCACCAGTATTATTATTATCTCCTGTCCGCTTATGAAAAGCAATAGTCCCATTTTATGCTCTGATAATGTTCGGCAAAGTTACAAAAGAATAAAGAGATAAGATAACGGAGTCTTGTCATTTAATGAGAGAGGCTGCCTTCACGGGGCAGCCTCATTCTATATCAGATATCCCTTAATATCATTTCTTTTGAGTCTGCGCAAGCAGATCGGCAGAAGTAATTCTGCTTTTACGTGTTGTTTCGTAAAGAAGAGGTGTGGAAATGAATAGAGAAGAATAGGTACCGAAAACAATACCGAACAACAAGGCAAATATGAAGCCTCTCAGCACTTCCCCTCCAAATATAAATGTGGTAATAAGGACAAATATCGTTGCCATACCCGTATTAAGTGTTCTGGCCAGGGTGCTGTTCAGAGCCATATTATAAACTTCATTTGTAGGCCTTTTTTTGTACAATGGCAGATACTCCCTGATCCTGTCATAAATAACCACTGTGTCGTTGATTGAGTACCCAACCAGTGTCAGGATGGCGGCGATAAATGACTGGTCAATATCCATAGAAAATGGCATCAGACCCTGGAGTATAGAGTAAAGTCCCAGAACTATTATGGTATCGTGTGCCAGGGTAATTATTGAACCAACTCCATACTGCCATTTGCGGAACCTCACAAAGATATAAATGAACATTCCTGCAAGCGCAAGGATGATAGCATAGACTGCTTTGGTTTTTATATCCTTGGCAATGGTAGGACCAACAGTTTCAGTACTGACAATATAGGTGTTCATGAAAGTTGCTTCGTCAACGCCGGGGGCAAGTTCCTTTAATCCACTGTAAATGAGCTTGCTTACCTCACCTGTAGCAGCCGGCTCATTAATTCTGTATTTGGTACTTATCTTAACCTGATTGTTTGAACCAAAAGTCACCACCATCGGAGCCCCTCCCAATTCGTCAGTAAGGAGATCTGCCACTTGTGATGTGGACACAGGCTGCTCGAACTTAACTATATAATTTCTCCCCCCGGTGAAGTCAATTCCTTTGCTCAGCCCTTTTGTTGAGAGGGATATTATACTTAGAATGGTAAGAGAAATTGAGAAGATATAACCATACTTACGCAGCTTAATGAAGTTAATCTTCGTAGACTGGAGGAATTTCTCCGTAAATTTTACCGAGAACTTAAGATGGATATTCCTTTTCAGTCCCCATTCATAAATAAGTCTTGTAATAAGTACTGCAGAGAAAAGTGATGTAATAATACCAATAACGAGAGTAGTGGCAAAACCTTTTATAGGACCGGTACCGAAGAAATAGAGAATAATACCTGTCAGCAATGTTGTCAGGTTGCTGTCTATAATTGCAGAAGAGGCACCTTTATAACCGTCAGAAATTGCCAGCTTAACTCCCTTCCCCGCTCGCAGTTCTTCCTTTATCCTTTCAAAAATAAGAACGTTGGCATCAACTGACATACCGATAGTCAGCACGATACCGGCAATACCCGGGAGGGTAAGTACCGAATTCAGTGAAACGAGGACTCCCATCATGAAGAACAGGTTCACAACCAATGCGATATCGGCTACCGTCCCGGCTGACCTGCTGTAATAGAAAATCATATAAACCAGAACTATAAAAAATGCGGCGATGAATGAGTTCATCCCGTTCTTAATAGCGGCTTTACCAAGAGAAGGACCTACTACAGTATCTGATATGATATGTGCCGGTGCAGGCATTTTACCTGACTTAAGGATATTGGCAAGGTCTTCTGCCTCCTCAAGTGTGAAGTCGCCTGTTATTTCAGTGTTGCCTCCCGATATCTCATTCTGAACGCGGGGGTAAGATCTGACATAATTATCGAGCACCACTGCTATGCAGCGGCCAACGTTGTCACGCGTCATCCTCTGCCATATTTTTGATCCCTCACCGTTCATTGACATATCAACCTTAATATCAGAGCCGGTCACACCTGTTGAAGGACGGGCAGCGGTGACCACATCGCCGGTAAGCGGTGCACGGCCGTCACGGGTGGTGATCTTTATTGCATGAAGTTCATAGAGGGTATTTGTTTCATCCCATTTATAAGGATTCTGGCTCCAGAGGAACCTGACCTCCCTCGGGAAGATAGCCCTTACCTGATTCATTTTCAGCAGGCTGTTTACTTTTGCAGTATCAAGGAAAGAGGCAAACCCGACAAGACTTCCGCCGACGGGCTGACCGTCCTGGGTAACGTTCGGACGAAGGAGTCCGAAAAGAGGATTCTGGCGGGTGAACGCCTCAAGTGTTCCGGTTTCTGAGGCTGTAGCCGTGTCCTGGCTGACCATATCGAGCAGGGACCTGTCACCGGTCTGGGCTTCAGTTGAAGCGGTGTCTTTTGCAGCTGTAACAACTGTCTCTGAAGCTTGTATTGTTTTAAGATAATCATTGGCCTGAACCAGGTAGTTAATGATCTCGCCGTTCTCATAGGTCTCCCAGAATTCAAGGTTTGCTGTTCCCTGCAGCAAGTCGCGAACCCTCTCCGGATCTTTGACACCGGGGAGCTCAACCAGGATGCGGCCTCGAGGCTGCAGATGCGAAATATTAGGCTGAACAACTCCAAAACGGTCAATCCTGTTCCTCAGGATGTTGAATGCATTGTCAATGGAAGCGTTTGACTCAGTTTCAAGGACCTTCTGAACATCCTCATTCGTGGAGTTGAAATTTATCCGGTCTTTAAGTTCTATCGTGCCAAAAATAGCTGCAAGCTTTGCATTGGGATCTATCTCCTGAAAAGAACGCACAAAGAGGTTGACAAAGTCCTCATTGCCCGACTGTCGCTTTTTCTTTGCCAGGGCCAGCGCATCATTGAAAGTTTTGTCAGTGCTGTAGTTTGAAAGCGCCCTTAAGATGTCTTCGACAGAAATCTCAAGGATGACGTTCATACCGCCTTTCAGGTCAAGACCAAGGTTCAGTTCTTTTGTCTGAACCTCCTTGAAAGTGTGCCCGAGAAATTTCCACTTATCCTTGGGTAATGAGGCAATTGAATCCAAATAATTTACCTCCTTGTTGAGGTCACCGGCAGCATATACCCTGGCCTCTTTTTTGACCTTGTACGATGCGGCTGTAAAAGAAAGCTGGTATACGCATACCAGGGCCAGTGCAATAGCAAGGAATGAGATTGCTCCTTTATTCTGCATTTTTATCCTCTTTTAAGATTAGTCTGTTGTTATTGATTCGCATAATAATACGAGGCGCAAATATATAATTTTATTTCCTGAAAGCATATTAAAAAAAACAAAACTGCCGGCAAAAGCCGGCAGCGTTATCAGATGATCGACAGAAGCTATTCAATCAGTTTGTCATAATCGGTCTCCAAAGGCTTACCGGTAACAAAATCATACAGTGTAAGTGAGCGCATGTTGTAGTAATAGGTCCAGAAATTATTAAGTGCCTGTATATAGCTTCGTTTGTTTGAGTCTTTCTTCGTATCGGCATTGTTAAGTTCAAGAACATCGATCTTTCCTATTAGGAATCTCTGTTTGGTTACTTCATACATCTTTGCGGCTACAGTGTCTGCCTTTGCAGCAATCCTCACCTGGTCATCCTGAAGATTAAACTGCTGGACGTCAAGTATGAGGTTCTGTTCAAAGTCGATCCTGGACTGCTGAACCTGGACCTGGGTCAGCTCCTGGCTTGATTTTGCCATTTTGTATCTTCCGCGGCCGAGACCCCAGTCAAGTATTGGCATTGAAAATCCTACCCTTACACTCTGCTGCTGGTTTGACTGGGCATAGGCGAGTTTAAAATCCGGGTCCTGGTCACGGAGCCCGAATGATGCAGTAAGATTTGCATTCAGTCCCTTCTCAGCCTTTGCCTGAGCCACGCTGCTTTCCGCTTCGGTAAGCTGAATGTCAAGGGCGAGAAGGTCAGGGTTGTTCTCTTCGGCAAGTCGCAGCACCTCAGCCATCTCAACCTGAAGTGCAGGGATTTCGCTCGGAATGTTGAGCTCAAGCCTCACATTCTGATTGAATCCGAGGAAAGAGCGGAGTTTCAGCTCGCGGTCCCTCAGGTTTATCTCTGATTCATTTATGGCAGTCCCTGCATTTAGGTATGACAGCTCCATCTGCAGCAACTCGTTCTCCGCTATTGTACCGAGGTTATACCTCCCTTTTGCGATCTGGTAGAGGGTATCTGCATTCATCATGTTTGTCTGGGCTATTTCCCTGTTTATCTGGGCAAGGGCAAGATTGAAAAAGTACTGTACGGCCATCAGGTGTACGTCCTCGACATTGCTCAGATAAGTCCTTTTAGCTTCCTCGAACTTAAGAGGCTCTATCTTCTTCTGCCACCTGAGCGCATTGTACCTGAAAAGGGGCTGGGTTAGCCTGACGCTTACGGGCGAGGTAATATACCTGCGCGTGTCGTCCGCCAGGTTGTTTTCCAGTGTCAGATCTGAATTCAGGGAGATGGAACCTCCCGTTAATCCAATATTCTGCGTAAGGGCCAGTGAGGCAAGATTCTGAAGAACGTTGGTGGCTTGGTAATCCCATTGATTTAATCCGGAATTCCATACTCTGCTATATGCCGTGCTGTAATCAGGTGTTGTTCCGGAAAGTGTAAGTGAAGGCCTGTACTCCGCCACAAAAGTCCTGTACTGCCAGTAGCTGGCACGAAACCTGTGCTTTGCGATAAGAGCGTTGGGAGACTGCTCCTCTGCCAGGGTCACCACATTGTCCAGGGACAGCCTTTTGACCTCCTGCGCCATAAGATTTACTGGCAGCGAGGCGGCAATAATTACTATAAAAAACAAAATAACTCTTTTCATAACTGATTATTATTCATAACGAAGTGACTCTATAGGATCTTTCTCTGAAGCTCTTTTGGCGGGTGAATAGCCAAAAATCACTCCCACTGCAGCTGATACTCCGAAGGCGATCACCACTGAAAAAACAGATATAATAGTTTTAATTCCAGCAATTTCCTGTATTGCCACGGATAGTACTATTCCAAGGAACACGCCTATAAAACCGCCTGTTACGCTTATCAGAACAGCCTCTGAAAGGAACTGAACAACAATATCCATTTTCTTGGCTCCTATGGCCATTCTTGTGCCGATCTCCTTAATCCTCTCCATGACGGAGGCGAACATGATATTCATAATACCAATTCCGCCTACTATCAGCGAGATGCTGGCTATAGCCCCGAGTACGATGTTAAAGATGTCCTTTGTGCGCTGCTGCTGTTTCAGAAGAAGCTCCGGAACCGTAATCTCGAAGTCCTTGACATTGGAATGTCTTCTCAGCATCATGCGGCTCAGCAACTCTGTCGTAGGAGTGAGCTGTTCTGTCTCCTGAACCTGGACGACTATTTTGTCAAGCTGGTTATAGTTTGTCTCTGCAGAATTCGTTGATGCATCGGAACTGCTTACAACTACCCTTCCCATATGTCCTCCGCCGCCGAATACCTGCACACTTGTGGCTTGGGTCGCCAGTTTCGTATTTACAAGTGCCCTGTTCTGATACCTGAGCAGCATTGTTTTAATAGGAATATAAACATTGTCGTTATATACGTTCACGCCCTTATCTTCAAACCCTGTCAGGGAGACATTGGTCTTTTCAAGTACCCCTATTACCTTCAGCCATACATTGTCAAATTTTATGTACTGACCCATGGGATCAACCTGGCTGAAGAACTTGGCCCTGATATTGGCACCGATTATACATACCTGGATCCCGTATTCCTCCTGGTAATCATTGAATATTATTCCCTGGGACATGGGCAGGTTGTAAAGTCCGAAATAATCATTGGCAACGCCTACAAGCTTGGCGTTGTATCTCATTCCGTTCAGGACGATGTTCGAGTTAAAGGAGATCTCAGGGCTTATCCTATTTACTGACGGGACTGAGTTGCGGATCGCTTCCACATCAAGCAGAGTGAGTCCGCGTGAGAACTTATTCAGCTGCATGTTACCCTCACCCTCACTTGAGCTTTTATCTTGCACAATCGGACTGATGAGAATGTTGTTCACCCCGACCATCTTTATCTGGTCGAGAATCTCCTGCTGAGCTCCCTTTCCGATTGCAAGCATACTTATCACCGCAGCTACACCGAATATAATGCCAAGAGCGGTGAGTATCGACTTAAGTTTGTTTGAAAGGATAGACTCAACAGCGATGCGCATGTCATGCTGGTATCTTTTAAACATATTCTTCCTCCGTGGTTAGCTTAATTTCGATTAATCCGAACCTGCTGAGTCTGCGTGCCCTGTGTCTGTCTTCTGGTAGTGTCTGACCCGGCTGTTCTCTGGCGTCCGCCGGCTGCACCTGTGCCTGCCCCGCCTCTTAAATTGCGCATTGCATCACGCTGCTCAGGTGTCAGGTTCTGCATAAACTCACGCATCTTCCCGGGGTCCATTCCCGGAGCCGAATTCGCACGCTGGTTGTCCATCTGCAGGCGTTTCTCCTCGTCAGCCTTCTGAGCTTTACGATCTTTTATGACGGCTATAAGATCTTCACCAACCCTCTTAAATTTGTCACTTCCCTCAGGAATTGTCAGGTAAAGACGCTCACCTTTCATTAGTCCCTGCTCAACTATCACATCATTCTCATTAGATTCTCCGAGGACAACGATCTGACGGGTGCCATCCTTCTTATACACAATGGGTATGCTGTCAGTCCCTGCAAAAACAGTCTCGAGGGGAATATACAGTACATCACTGAATGTCTGGGTGATAACCTGGTTGCCGGTAGTCATTGACGGCCTCAGAATAGGATCCGATCCGTCAACTTTTGTTATCACTTCAAAAACCTTGGCATCAGTGTTCGGAAGCTGTTCGCCAATATTTGCAACACTGGTAACAACCCCGGTATAAGACCTGTCAGGAAAAGCATCCACGGAAAGTCTTACCTGCTGTCCCGGTTTAACCTTGCTGATATCAATCTCATTAACGTATGTCTTGGATATCATTGAAGAGAGGTCAGGGAGTGTGGCAACTACCGGATCCCACGGACTGATCTCTGAGCCTACCTTACGTTTTGCTCCGCCCCATTCACGTTTGTATATTACCATGCCTGAACCGGGGGCCATGACAACAAACTTGCTCAGAATCTCCTGCATCTCAGTTACCTTGCGCTTCTGTTTTGCAAGCTGAAGCTGAGTATCCCTGATATCTGCCCTTGCCTGTTGAACTTTAAGATCATAATTGCTGGTAGTCTGCTCATAAGCCCTCTGGGTTTTTTCGAGTGATATCTTTGCCTGTCTGATGGTTGTCGGCGGTTCATATTTTGACTGCTCGAGAGTGATCTGAGCTTCTTCAAGTGAGAATCTGAGGTTAACCAGATCATCCCTTAAATTCCCAAGCGAAATTGTCGTATCTATCTGTTTCTTAAGAAGATCTGTTTCATACTGCTCCTGTCTGTCGAGCTCATCCTTCAGGCTGTTATCTGCACCGGAACGGTCAAGAGTAGCTACGTAATCACCCTCTTTAACCACTGTCCCTTCCGGAACCAGATCCGATATTTTTATACTGCCAAACCTGAGGTTGCGGCTGTTCAGTCCTTCAGGTCCCTTGATATCCGTTGAGACCTCTGCCTGCAACTCCCCGGTGGTAGTCACTACAATTTCGAAATTGCCCTGGTGTACTTCCGTAAAAATTGTACTCAGGTCTTCTTTGCCTGCCAGACGGCTTATCACGATCATTGCAATAATTGCGACTGCAACAACGATCGAGGTAATAATAATAGTCCTTTTCATTTGCGAATCTTTTTCTTGTATATGAATTAAGCGGTGAAATTATTACAAAATAATGCTTACTTCCCAACTTTTAAGTAAAGATTAACGTTCATTAACCTTATCACCATATTGACAACAAAAAGCAGGAAACTATTCCGGAAGCAGGAAAAGTGAGCCGGTTTTTATAGATTTTTAACAATCCCGATAGCCTGTTCAGCAAGATTCTCAGCCAGTTCCATGCTTCTCTCTTCGGTATACACCCGAATTATTGGCTCAGTGTTCGATTTGCGTATCTGGATCCATCCCGAAGGAAGATCAATTTTTATCCCGTCCCGGGTATCAGGACGGGCATCCGGAAAAACTTCCATAAGCTTAGCTGCAAGGGAAACGAGATCGACAGGCTGGGAAATTTCAAGTTTCTTTTTAGCCATGAAATAATCGGGGTATTTCCGCCGCAGTCCGCTGCAGGTCGTCTGTGATTTTGCCAGGTGGGTCAGGAACAGGGCAATACCGGCAAGAGCGTCGCGGCCATAATGGAGTGCCGGGTATATCACGCCGCCATTACCCTCGCCGCCTATTACTGCGCCCGTTCGCTTCATCTCCTCCACCACGTTTACCTCTCCCACTGCGGAAGAGCTGTAACTGCAGTTATGCTGCAGGGTTACATCCCTGAGAGCCCTGGATGAAGACATGTTTGATACTGTTGGCCCCTTTAAATGACTGAGCACATAGTCAGAAATCGAAACAATTGTGTACTCCTCACCAAACATGGAGCCATCTTCACATATTACTGCCAGCCTGTCAACATCGGGGTCAACCACGAAGCCCAGATCCGCCCCGCTCTTCTTAACCACCTCAGATATTTCCGTAAGGTGCTGTGGGAGCGGTTCCGGATTATGAGGGAAAATGCCATTCGGTTCACAGTACAGTTCAACAACCTTTTTGACTCCCAGGGCTCTTAGCAGCTCAGGAATGACTATGCCTCCCACAGAATTCACTGCGTCAACCGCCACCGTAAATCCTGCATTTTTAATGGCTTCAGTATCAACCAGAGGCATTTCCATCACAGCCCTTATATGCCTGTCAGACCAGCTGTCATCAGCGGTCAGGGCTCCAAGCTTGTCGTAGGGTGCAAAATCAAAATCGTCTGCCTCTGCAATGGACAGGACCTCTCTGCCCTCGCTGTCATTCAGGAATTCCCCTCTCTCATTGAGCATCTTCAGGGCATTCCACTGGGCGGGATTATGACTGGCTGTAAGAATGATGCCTCCGTCAGCCTTCAGTCCTGTTACTGCCACCTCCACTGTAGGAGTTGTTGCCATGCCTATGTTAATGATGTCTATCCCGAGGAACCTCAGGGAGCCGTTTACAAACTGTGCCACCAGCTCACCGGAGACACGCGCATCTCTCCCTGTCACAACCCGCAGATGGCCGCTGTGCCATCTCTTCAGCCATGTTCCGTATGCTGAGGCAAATTTTGTAATATCAACCGGGGTAAGTGCTTCGCCGGGTTTTCCGCCTATGGTTCCCCTTATGCCGGAAATTGATTTTATAAGAGCCATCTGATTTACATTTTAAGCTTATGCAAAGGTGCAAAAAAGTTACAAGGGGAAACCCGTTAATTAGTTGTAAATTTGCACGCTGAAAGATTTTAAAGATGGAGAAAGAAAAGAGAGAGAGGCGCCCGGTGAAAGCGGTAAAAAGTCCCGTAAAAAGCACCCCGGAGGAGCTGATAAGACTGAACAAGTATATTTCCAACAGCGGTGTCTGCGCCCGGCGGGAGGCAGACGAACTGATTGCACGGGGGATGATATATGTCAACGGTGCCAAAGTGACGGTGGTAGGGACAAAAGTCAAATCTACCGATACCGTTGAATACCAGGGCAAAAAGCTGGTTACGGGGAAGAGGGTTTACATACTCCTTAACAAGCCTAAAGGATACGTAACCACCACAAAGGACCCTCATGCAGAACATACCGTCCTTGACCTCGTCAGGGAAGCCACAAAAGAGAGGATCTACCCGGTTGGCAGGCTTGACAAGTCAACAACGGGCGTATTGCTTTTTACAAATGACGGAGAGCTTGCAGGCAAGCTCATCCATCCGAAATACAAAGTGAAGAAAGTTTACCATGTTTTTCTTGACAAGGAGGTCACCCGGCATGATATGGAAGCGATAGTATCCGGAATTGTACTCGAAGACGGAAAGGTTTCGGCAGATGCAATTTCATACCCCGATGTGGCAGACAAGACTCAGGTGGGTGTCGAGATTCACTCAGGGCAGAACAGGGTTGTGAGACGCATTTTCGAACATCTGGGTTATAAGGTCACCAAGCTTGACCGTGTCTTCTTTGCCGGCCTCACCAAGAAGAACCTCGAGAGAGGCACATGGAGGCACCTTTCAGCCATGGAGATAAGTATGCTAAAAAGAGGCATTTATAAATAGCAGCTTCCAGTCATGGCCCATAAATCCGGTTTTGTAAATATTCTTGGCAATCCCAATGTCGGAAAATCGACGCTAATGAACAGGCTTGTCGGTGAACGTCTCTCTGTGATAACGGCAAAGGCACAGACGACACGTCACCGGATTATGGGTATCCTTTCAGGCGATGATTATCAGATAGTCTATTCTGACACACCCGGCATCCTGAATCCCAAGTATAAACTCCAGGCCGCCATGATGCGTTCAGTCGAGTCTGCACTTGATGATGCGGATCTTATCCTTTATGTTACTGATGTAGTGGAAACTATAACAAAACATGAGGATTACCTCGCCAGAATACTCAATTCCTCAGTGCCAAAGATCATAGTGATCAATAAGATAGACCTTACTGACCAGGAAAAGCTTGAGAAGATCGTTGAACATTGGGCTGAGACAGCGCCGGGTGTTCCCCTGTTGCCGGTATCTGCAACCAACAGGTTCAATCTTGATGTTTTGTTCAGCCAGATACTGGCCCGTCTGCCGGAGGGAGAACCCTACTTCCCCAAAGATCAGCTGACAGACAGGTATGAGAGGTTCTTTGTGTCAGAAATAATAAGAGGTAAGATACTTGAGACATACCAGAAGGAGATACCCTACTCCGTGGAAGTTGAAGTGGATAGTTACAGTGAGGAAGTCAGCCTGATAAGCATAAGGGCTGTCATCTTTGTTGCGCGTGAAAGCCAGAAGGGGATTATAATAGGGCATAAGGGATCAATGCTGAAGAGGGTGGGTACCGGCGCCCGTAAGGAGATGGAAAATTTTCTGGGCAAGAAGGTTTTCCTTGAGCTCTACGTGAAGGTGGCCAAAGAATGGAGAGACAGTCCCGGTATGCTGAAGAAATTTGGATATTTATAGAATGAGATTAAAGAAATGAGCAGAATAGTAGCAATAGTGGGGCGCCCGAACGTTGGCAAATCGACACTTTTCAACAGGCTGACGGAGAGCCGTGATGCGATAGTGAATGAGATCAGCGGGGTTACGCGCGACAGACATTACGGAAGATCCGTATGGAACGGAGTTGATTTCTCAGTTGTGGACACAGGAGGATATGTAGAGGCTTCTGAAGACCTTTTTGAAGATGAGATAAACCGGCAGGTGAAACTGGCCATAAATGAGTCTGACCTTATTCTCTTCATGGTCAATGTCGAGGACGGAATTCATGACCTTGACCGGGAGGTTGCCGACTTGCTGCGCAGGGCAAGCAAAAATGTCATTATTGTAGTCAACAAGGTTGACAATAACCAGCGCCTGCTTGATGCTCCCGAATTCTACAGCCTGGGGCTTGGAGATTACTTTCCCATCAGTTCCGTCAACGGCAGCGGCACCGGCGACCTGCTGGATGAGGTAGTGAAACACCTGCCTGAGACCATTGATGAGCCTGAGCCTGACATACCCAGGGTTGCCATCGTCGGCCGTCCAAACGTGGGGAAATCATCGCTGGCAAATGCGCTTCTGGGTGAAGAGAGGAATATTGTGACTCCGGTAGCCGGAACCACAAGAGACTCAATATACAGCAAATACAATAAATTCAATACTACATTCTACCTTATTGATACGGCAGGACTGAGGAAAAAGGCCAAAGTGGATGAAGACATAGAGTTTTACTCCATGCTCAGGGCAATCAGGTCAATAGAAGAGTCTGACCTCTGCCTTCTCATGATCGATGCCACCCGGGGCATTGAAGCACAGGATCTTAACATCCTGAGCATTATACAAAAGAACAACAAAGGGGTGGTGGTCCTGGTCAACAAGTGGGACCTGGTTGAAAAGGACAACAAGAGCACGACAACCTTTGAGGATGCTGTCAGAATGCGTACTGCACCTTTCAGGGATTATCCGGTACTGTTTATTTCCGTTACCAACAAACAGAGGATACACAAGGTGCTGGAGCTGATAACCACGGTATATGAAAACAGGAGGAGAAAGATCCCCACATCGAAGCTGAATGATCTAATGCTCAAAATTATTGAAGACACGCCACCACCTTCTTTGAAGGGAAAACATATCAAGGTTAAATATGTCACCCAGCTGCCGTCGGCATATCCGACTTTTGCCTTTTTTTGTAACCTGCCCCAGTATATTAAAGATCCTTATAAAAGATTTGTTGAGAACAGGCTCAGAGAAAATTTTGAATTTTCAGGTGCACCTGTAAAGATATTTTTCAGAAAAAAATAGATACTTTTGGTTTGATTTTTGATGCATATCGGGAAGAAAAACAAATGAACAGATTAATATCCATACTGGTTGCACTCCTTGTCTTTTCCCTCTTTTCATGCCGTAAGATCGAAAAGCTGCCTCCTGAGCCCATGATCGAGTTCAGAAGTTTCTCGCTTTTTGATACCATTGATATCCTGGGCAATGCCGCCAAAGCAGGAAAACTGACATTTTATTTTGAGGACGGCGACGGTGACCTCGGGTTACCCCATCCTGACACCACCGGTTCTTCAACTGCCAGCAATCTGTTCCTGCAGTTATTCCGGCAGACTGACGGCGAATTCGTTCCGGTAACAATGTCAGATCCCCTTTATCCTTCTGAATACCGGATCCCCTATATGGAGACACCGGGACAGAACAAGATCCTCAGAGGCACAATTGATGTCACCCTGATTTATTTTTTCTATAATCCCCTTGATACGCTCTATTACGATTTCTGGATCAGGGACCGGTCAGGACATGACAGCAATACAGCGACGACCTGTGTCATTGTTTTAGGAGATAATGGAACCTGCCTTCCGGGATGATTACAGTTTAATGCCCATAAACAGCACATCATCTATCTGTTCATTGTCGCCTTTCCATTCATAGAAAAAGTCTTTCATCCTCACATACTGTTCTGGCATTGGAAGTGATTTTATCTCTTCAATAAGGATTCTTAACCTGCTTATCTTCATCTTCTTGCTTCCGTGCCCGCCAAACTGGTCAGGGTAGCCATCAGAAAAGAGATATATAAGGTCACCTTCTCTCAGGTAATATTCCTGGTCATTGAAAAACTTCTCCGAAGCCGATTCTCCGCCTACGGCAGAGCGATTTCCTCTTATATATTGTTGTTCCCCGTCAATAATGAGAATGACCGGCCTCATTGCGGAGGCGAATACCAGGTGCCTGGTTTTCAAATTAAACTCGCAGACAACGATGTCCATCCCGTCATTTGCCGCTTCAACCTCCTGATTCTGGTTCAGGGTCGCAAATATCTGCCTGTCAAGCTCAACCAGTATCTGTGAGGGTTTGAAAATCTTCTTGCGGGTAATTATATCCTGTAACAGAGCCGTGCCTATCATTGACATGAAAGCCCCCGGCACGCCATGACCGGTGGAGTCTGCACATACCAGGATGAACTTATCCTTGTCTATC
>DATKUS010000105.1:0-3950 GCA_035530535.1 Bacteroidales bacterium | reverse complement strand
GTAGGCACCGAGTCGGGCTACGGACGCGAAACAGAATGGAGTGTTACCCCTCTCGCACCGGGCGGGTCAGAAGTCAGTATGGCAATAAACAGAAAAATGGGACTCGATGCCGCATCTCCCGACCTTGGCAGCACGGAGCTTCTGCAGAGGGCTGATAAGGTATTCTGGTACCCTGCCGAGGTTGACGTTTCAATTCGTCCCGGATGGTTCTGGCATTCTTCTGAAGATACTCTGGTAAAGAGCGTTGAGAAACTGGCTGACATATACTTCAGTTCTGTGGGCAGAAATGCTGTGCTCCTCCTTAATGTGCCACCTGATAACCGCGGCCTGATACATGAAAATGATGTCCGGTGCCTGAAGGGGCTGAGGGCCTACCTCGATGATCTCTTTGACACCGATCTTCTCAAGGGAGCACGCCCGTACGGGCATGGTGCGGCAAATGCCATTGACGGAGACAGTTCGACTTCATGGAGCCCTCAGGGAGCGGCTGTGGCCAGCTTTATTCCTCCTATCTCAGCAACCTTTAATGTGGCACTTTTACAGGAAGATATCAGAAAGGGACAAAGAGTTGAAAACTTCATTATTGAAGCCCGGTCAGGCTCGAAATGGGACACCTTATGCAGGGGATCAACAATTGGTTACAAGAGACTGCTCCGGTTTCCTGCGGTGACTGCCGACGAGGTAAAACTTACGATAACCTCATCGCGTGCGAAGCCAAACATAAGCACATTCGGACTATTCATGTCACTACCCCCAACCTCTTCGGAAAAATAAAGCAGCCAGTACAAAGAAGATGAAAATTGGTACGGTTGTTGTTCTATTCAGAGTGTAATTACCTAAATAAACGGTTATGAAAAGGATAGCAGTATCAGTCATCATTCTGCTGATTACGTTGGCAGTGATGGCGCAGGGACAGGTCAATCTGACCAGGGAAGAAAAAAAGATCCTGAAAAAAGAACAGAAGAAGCAGGATGAGAGGATGATGGCCATGACCACAGCGCAGGCCTTACGCTCATCCCGGTTTATACTTAAGGCGGACCGCGTGAGGGGCCGGAATGGCGCAATGTTCAATGTCAACCCGAGAATAAATTTCGTATCTGTTCAGGGTGATGAGGTGTATGTGCAGCTTGGCTCAGATACAGGGATAGGTTATAATGGCGTCGGTGGAGTGACACTCAAGGGAAAGGTCACCGGTTATAAAATAGAACAGGATAAGAAGAACGGTAATTATTATGTTCTTCTCAACACCCTTGGAACGGGCGGAGATCTTACAATAACAATGCATATCAATGTTACCGGTAACATGGCCGATGCAATAGTCCAGACAAACTGGGGCAGCCGTGTCGATTTCATTGGCAACGTGGTCCCTGCCGGAAGGTTACAGGTCTACAAAGGCACAGAATCATATTAAAATACCCGTCTATTTGCCGCTTCTTTTCGACCTGCTCATCAACCAGCTGCTCTTTCGCTCCTCCTCTGACTTATGGAAGATCTCTTTGTTGACGTACTTAATACCTTCAACTGTATAGAGTGCTCGGGGATTATGTTTGTTTATCAGATCGAGTACTCCCTGGATCATGCTCCGGCGGGCAATAATGTATAAAATACCAACCTCCCCTTCAACACCCCTTGCCTGAATCCATGTCACCCCATGACCTGTCTCTCTAAGTTCATTGATAAGGTTTGTTGCATCCTTGGCCGTAATAACCCTTATCATCTCATGACCTATGGCAAGCTTCTCTTCAAGAAGCATACCTATCAGGTTGCCTGAAGCAAATCCGGCTGCATAAGCTATATAGCAAACCCAGTTATCGAGGTTCTGCATGATCCTGCTTATTGCAATAAGCCAGATGAAAACCTCAAAAAATCCTATCAGGGGAGCAATCCTTCGCATACCCTTGGTTACAAAAATAATCCTCAGTGTGCCAAGGGAAACATCAATGATGCGCGCACTAAATATGAAGAACGGAAGGAGTACATATGTAAAAAGGTCTGTCTGAATGAATTCCATTATTTGTGGTATGAGAGTTCTGAACTTACAAAGTTATGACTATTTTTGAAGGTTCATCGTTTGAAAGTAAATGAAGAGACCCGGAATATTATTGGCTGCAGGAATGGTTACCGTTACAGTTTTTCTGAACGGTCAGCAGACGGACTCGACACTTACTGTTCTATTTACAGGTGATATCATGGGTCATGATATGCAGATAGCTTCTGCCTTTGATGAATTGACAGGGGCATATTCGTATGACAGCGTATTTAAGTTTATCAGTCCTGTTATCACAGGTGCAGACCTTGCCATAGGAAATCTCGAAGTCACTCTTGGCGGATCACCATATAAAGGTTACCCTGCCTTCAGCTCTCCTGATGCGTTTGCAAAAGCATGCAGAAACGCGGGTTTTGATGCGCTTGTTACCGCCAATAATCATAGTGCTGACCGGGGTGGAAACGGCATTGCCCGGACCATCAGGGTGCTTGACAGTCTCGACATCCCGCACACCGGAACATGGGTCAGCAGCGAGGCCCGTGATACCCTGACGCCACTTATAATTTCAGGAAATGGTATCAAGATGGCTTTGCTCAATTATACCTACGGAACTAACGGGATTGTGGTGCCACCCCCAAAAATTGTCTCATACATAGATACTGTCAGGATCAGCTCGGATATCAGGACATCCAGGGAAAAAGGCGCTGACCTGGTAGTCGTTTTCATACACTGGGGAACAGAATATGATTCATTAATGTCAGCTGAACAGAAAAAGAGTGCAAAGGCAATCTTTAACGGAGGAGCTGATATTATTATCGGATCTCACCCACATGTGCTGCAGTCTATGAATGCTTCCGCAGACCAGAACGGACTGAATGATCCGGTAGTATGGTCAATGGGCAACTTCGTATCAAACCAGCGCAAGCGGAGAAGTGACGGCGGAGCAATGGTCCGGATCGAACTGAAAAAACAGGGGGGCAGGACATATATCACCGGGGCAGGGTATATCCTTACATGGGTTTATACTCCCACGGAGAACGGCAGGAGAAAGTTTTATATCATACCTTGCAGTGAATTTGAAGACAGGCCGGAATTCTTCCAGTCGTCATCCGACTATGAGACTATGAAGCTTTTCATAAAAGATTCACGGAGATTGCTTTACGTATCAAACACCGGATTCAGTGAACTGATAAGTGCCGGTGGATGGTGGATCCCGCTGAAAAAGTAAACCGTATCACATAATAAATATCTTTGCAAAGAAAATAATTGTATTGATGGAGGGATCGACGTTACTTCTTGCCGGGACTGCAGTTACAATAGGGCTTGTTCATACTCTTGTGGGGCCTGATCATTACCTGCCTTTCATAGTAATGGGAGAAGCAAGGAAATGGACGACCCGCAAGACTATGTTTATAACTTTCTTTTGTGGTGTAGGTCACGTGTTCAGTTCCATAGTATTGGGGTTCATAGGTATAGCGGCAGGAATCTCGCTATCGAGGCTTGAATTTTTTGAATCATTCAGGGGAAATATCGCAGCATGGCTTCTCATAGCATTCGGGCTGGTTTATATGTTAATAAGCATCCGGAGCCTTTACAGGAAGAAAAAACATGCGCATGAACATAACCATCCTGACGGTATTATGCACATTCATGAGCATAATCACTACCACAGTCACTCTCATGTGCACCTTGGTGAAAGAAAAAACCTGACACCCTGGATCCTCTTCCTGGTATTTGTCCTCGGACCCTGCGAGCCTCTTATTCCCCTCGTTATGTACCCGGCTGCCAGTAACAGTATCAGCGGGGTGATACTGGTATCCATCCTTTTTTCAGTGGCCACCATAGGGACCATGATGGCTGTTGTCTTGGCTTTCAGGCTTGGTCTGAGCCATATTAACTTGAAGCCGTTGGAGCGGTATGTGAATGTTATTGCTGGTGCTACAATTATTATTTCGGG
Source organism: Bacteroidales bacterium (assembly GCA_035530535.1). Taxonomy (GTDB): domain Bacteria; phylum Bacteroidota; class Bacteroidia; order Bacteroidales; family VadinHA17; genus SR-FBR-E99. The sequence continues at coordinate 6 of DATKUS010000105.1, read as the reverse complement.
AATGGC
>DATKUS010000104.1:0-3818 GCA_035530535.1 Bacteroidales bacterium | reverse complement strand
TATGAAGAGCTCATTTTCCCTGATCAGCCTATAGGCCGCAGCATACTCGGTCAGCCTGAGACGGTGAGGGCAATCACCCGTGAAAACCTTGAAAAATTCATTACCCGTAATTATGCCACCGGACAGATGGTTTTCTGCTCGGTAGGAGCTATAAATCCCAGGCAGCTCATTACCCTCTTTGAAAGGCATTTCGGCAAAATAGCTGCCAGAACATGTCCTCCCAGGACCAGGAGTGATTACAGGTATGCCCCCGTTAAAAGGGAAAGGAAGACAGACACTTATCAGAACCACTGCATCATAGGTAACATCGCTTATGATCTGCACAGCGAAAAGCGTATGGGTCTGTTTATCCTGAATAATATTCTGGGTGGACAGGGGATGAACTCAAGGCTGAACCTCTCTCTGCGCGAGAAACGGGGTTATGCCTATAACGTGGAGTCAACCTACAATCCATATGCCGACACAGGTCTGATAACCATATACTTCGGCACTGACAGCAAGAATCTTGAAAAGAGCATACATCTCACCTATACCGAGCTTGATATTCTGAGAAAGCGGCCATTAGGCACACTCCAGCTCTCAAAAGCCAGAAACCAGATTAAAGGGTACCTGGCCAGAGAATGGGAAAATCATGAGAGCCTGATGCTGAGTCTCGGCAAAAGCCTCCTGGTCTTTGACCGCATTGACAGCATGGCCGAAGTGTTCAGGAAGATCGATGCTGTCACACCCACGGAAATCCTTGATACAGCAAATGTTATATTCGATGAGGGATCACTATCAACTTTAATCTACAGGCAAAATGGAGAAAGACCTCGATAAGTATATCCGTGAACACAGCACTCCCGAGGATAAAGTCCTGGAGGAGCTCTACCGTCAGACCCATCTGTATGTTGTCAACCCCAATATGGCCTCAGGCCACATCCAGGGCAAATTTCTCGAGATGCTTTCATTTATGATACATCCTTCAGCCATTCTTGAGATAGGCACATATACAGGGTATTCGGCTATCTGTCTTGCCCGCGGACTGAAGAGCGGAGGACAGCTTCATACCATTGAGGTCAATGATGAGCTCAACGAGATGAGCACTCACTACTTCGCCCTTGCCGGCGTGGCAGACAGGGTAAGGCTTCACACGGGAAGGGCGCAGGATGTGATACCGTCATTAGAGTCTGTCTTTGACCTTGTATTTATTGACGGGGACAAACGTGAATATTGCGAGTATTACAGGCTTGTTTTTGACAAAGTACGAAAGGGCGGATTCATCATTGCGGATAATGTGCTGTGGGGTGGAAAGATAGAAGGTGAGGAAGCCCTTAAAGATCCCCAGACAAAAGGCGTGGTGATGTTTAATGAGATGATGCGTAAGGACCATCGTGTTGAAAAAATCGTGCTGCCACTCAGAGACGGGCTGATGATAATCAGAAAGAAATAACGGTGGTACGATTTTTGAGCTTATTGAACTTATAAATAAAATAGTCATGAAAAAACTGATAGCTTCGATGCTCGTGTTGTTCATGGGCATGACAGTTTCTGCACAGGAACTGCAGAAGGCAACAACCAAAGGGGCCGTCAGGCTCTTCGGCGATAAGGATGACCTCACCACCGTAATTATGCTGATACCGGCCGGCAGCGAAGTGGAAATAGTCAAGCTTGATATTGATTATACTCTGATTCGTTTCGATAATTCAGAAGGTTTTGTCAAAACAGATAATCTTGCCCCGGTACAGGTGATAACCACAGCTCCGGCAAATCAGACTGAATATGTTGCACAGCCTCAGCCTCAGCCTCAACCTCAGCCTCAGTATCAGGCTCAGGCTGAGCCTCAACCAGAATACCAGCCGGCAGACAGGTACGAGATGCTGACAATGAAATACGGAACTGATATTGGAAAGCGCCTCTACCAGCATAAGATATGGAAAGGCGTGAATGCAGACATGGCGCGCGACAGCTGGGGCAAACCCAGTCAGATCAACCGCAGTTATATTGACCAGAGTGTTGATGAGGAGTGGATCTATTCAAAAAAATGGCTTTACTTCAGGGATAATATTCTTATTGAGTGGGGACCGGTGAAATAATTTTCCCGGTTCAGACAGGCAGGGAATCATTAAAAGCTGTCAATTCTTTCTTTTAGATTGTCAGTCTGTCCTTTATAATAAGAATCTATTGATTCTGAATAGATTATATATACCCAGAAGCTCATAAAAAAAGGAAGTTTTTGCTTCCTTGTAATTTTGAGCGGGAAACGAGACTCGAATGCTGACGCTTACGGTCAGCATCCTGACTTCCCTGACACAAAAGTCAGGGAACGTCAGGGCTCGCGATCTATTCCGGGTATTTCGTAATAAACTCTATTAACCTTTTCCGTGAAAGATTCTTCAACTTCCTCTCAAGTATGAGAGCTGAGGATCTGTCTGGTTTTTCTGTCTTCCAGACAAGCCTCCATGGTATCCCGCTCTGAGTAGCTTTCTCCCGGCCATGATTATGGCGCGACAATCTTTCCGTAAGGTCCTCTGTCTGTCCTTTATAATAAGAATCTATTGATTCTGAATAGATTATATATACCCAGAAGCTCATAAAAAAAGGAAGTTTTTGCTTCCTTGTAATTTTGAGCGGGAAACGAGACTCGAACTCGCGACCCCGACCTTGGCAAGGTCGTGCTCTACCAACTGAGCTATTCCCGCAATTGTGTGTGCAAAAATAACAAATTTTTCAAAATTGCAAGTCCCCAAAATTATTTTAATAATTTACGGATATCATACAACGTGTTCAACGCTTCAATGGGTGTGAGGTTGTCTATGTCAAGGCCGACCAGTTCATCACGTATCTTCTTCAGCACAGGGTCATCAAGCTGGTAGAAACTGAGCTGGTATCCCTCGCGGTTGACAGCCAGTTCCTCAACAGGCTTCCCGAGTGTCTGCCCTCCGCGTCCGTCCTCCAGCATCTTCAGTATCTCATCAGCGCGGCCTACCACGCTCTTTGGCATACCGGCCATGCGCGCCACATGTATCCCGAAACTGTGCTCGCTGCCTCCCCGCTTGAGCTTCCTCAGGAAGATAACCCTGTTGTCAAGCTCCTTGATTGACACGTTAAAATTCTTCACCCTTGCAAAGGTGTTTTCCATCTCGTTCAGCTCATGATAGTGAGTCGCAAAGAGTGTCTTGGCCCTGCGACGGTGCTCATGGATATATTCAACCATAGCCCAGGCAATGGAAATGCCATCATAGGTGCTGGTGCCGCGACCTATCTCATCAAGCAGTATCAGGCTGCGGTCAGAGAGGTTATTCAGAATGCTGGCAGCTTCATTCATCTCAACCATGAAGGTCGATTCTCCCAGGGAGAGATTATCTGATGCCCCCACCCTTGTGAAGATCTTGTCAATGATACCTATATGAGCCTCCCTGGCCGGCACAAAACAGCCCGCCTGCGCCATTATGACAATGAGAGCCGTCTGGCGGAGGAGTGCCGACTTACCAGACATGTTAGGTCCGGTGAGTATGATCACTTGCTGCTCCTCATTATCGAGCCACACATCGTTGGGCACATAATTCTCTCCGGGAGGCAGCTGCTTCTCAATGACAGGATGCCTGCCATCTTTAATATCCAGGACCTTGGTATCATCAAGAACGGGACGCGTATAACCATTCTCTGATGAGACAACTGCAAATGAATGAAGACAGTCGAGTCTCCCCACTGCCGCCGCATCAGCCTGCATGAGTGCTATATACCCTGTCATGGAAGAAACAAGCTCATTGAAAAGCTGTGTCTCAAGTAAGAGTATCTTCTCACCGGCACCCAATATCTTGCTTTCGTACTCCTTC
>DATKUS010000103.1:0-3959 GCA_035530535.1 Bacteroidales bacterium | reverse complement strand
AGACCTCTGGCCAGTATCAGGATCTCTTCATTCATTATGAACTCAGAAGTAAGGCGGTATCGGTGAAGAGAATGGTTTACTTCCTCAGAGCTTCACTGTAAAGTTCTGCAACTTTATTCCAGTTGACAACATTCCAGAAGTTTGTTACATACTCAGGCCTTCTGTTCTGATATTTCAGGTAATATGCATGTTCCCATACATCAAGTGTAAGGATTGGCGTTCCCTTTTTCACAGCAATATCCATGAGCGGATTATCCTGATTTGGTGACTGTGAGACAAAGAGTTTCCCGTCTTTATCAACTGCCAGCCATGCCCATCCGCTTCCGAACTGTGTTTTGGCGGCGTTTTCAAAATCGGCTTTGAACTTGTCAAAGGAACCGAAGGTTGAATTAATAGCATTTAGCAGATCTCCTGCAGGCTGTCCACCGGCGTTGGGACCCATAACCTGCCAGAAAAGCATATGGTTGTAATAACCACCACCATTGTTGCGTACCGCTGCCGGCAAGGTAGATGTCCTGGCAAATATTTCATTGATAGGAAGTTTGTCAACGCCATTCTCTGTTGCTGCCTTGACAAAATTGTCAAAATAGGCTTTGAAATGTTTTGAATAGTGAATCTCCATTGTCTGAGCATCTATATAAGGCTCAAGCGCATCGTATGCGTACGGGAGCTGAGGGAAAGTGTATTCCTGTGCCATTGTTTTGTTGTTTAAAAGTGTAATTCCTATAATAAAAGTAACAATTAAAATTTTACTCTTTTTCATGGTTAATTCTTTTGTAGTAAAACACAAGTTATGCAAATTTGTTTAGAATAAATATTTCTTCCCGGGCTAATAAGGAAAAGGGCAGAAGTTAAAGACGGGGGAGTCTGCTTCTGCCCTGGGGAAAGAAAAGGGGAAAATGTGTATTCTGTTTACTTAACCTGTTTTATCAGACACTCTGATAAGCATTGTATTTTCCGCATGCAAAGGTGCGACAAGTAAAGTTCCAAAAATTCCCAAATGATAAAATCATTATTTCAAAAGATAAAAAATCATTTATTAAATTGCAGTCCTGATAAATTGAGTTGAAAAGTCAAGTCACGGATGTTTACAGAAATACTGCTCCTGAATCCTGTTTATGTTACCCTCTTCTGGGCGATAGTTTTGAATTTGCATCCAAGGAAAGGAAATGAACCCAAAAGGTTTCTCGGCAAGTTGATGATAGTTGCATTTGTGGTTTACCTTTCTCATCTCTTTTTCTTCCTGGAGCTTAATAATTTCTATATCTGGATCGACTGCTTCTATAATTTTGCCTCATTGGCTGTATACCCCTTATATTACATTTATATATTGCTTCTGATACGTGACAGGAGGTTCTCCTGGAGGTTGCACGGAAGATATCTGATTGCTCCTGCGGTGGTCTTTGTCCTTCTTGCAATAGGTTATATCAGAATGGATAACGAGACGCAACTGAATTATGTCACCCTGGTTCAGCATGGACAATCCTTCACGGGTACAGGAATTGAATACATGGATGTTATCACCTTCCTCGCGAAAATTGTTTTTATAACGCAGGTGATTATATATGTTATTTCAGCTTATAAACTGATAGGCAGACATAACAGGGAAATTTTCAACTACTATTCAGACCTTGAAACAAGAAGGCTTGGCTGGGTTCAGGTGTTTAATTTATCATATTTTCTCGTGTCAATAGCGAGTTCTGTTGTAGCCATAATAGGCCGGGAGAATTTTCAGGGAAGTAACCTGTCCCTATTGTTTCCCTCTTTGATTTTTTCTATCCTGCTCTTTACAATAGGTTTGCTGGGTAACAAGCAGAAAGCGGTTCACACAGAAATTCCCGAGGTCGCTTCGGTACTGGCCAGTGAGGAGAAGATGCCGGGCCGTTTAAAGGAAGACCTTCTTGAACTTTTTGAAAAGAAAAAGTACTATTTGAACAAGGATCTTAAGATATGGGATGTCACAGGAGATCTTGCTACAAACCGGACTTATGTATCACGTATTATTAACCAGGAGTTCGGGCAGAATTTTTGTGCTTTTGTCAACGGTTACAGAGTTGAGCATGCAAAAAACCTGCTCTCCTCGAAGAAGAATTATACTATCGAGGAAATTGCCGATCTTTCAGGATTTGGCTCACCAAATTCACTCTACCGGGCATTCCTGGCATCAGAAAAATTACCCCTGAAAGAGTACCGGAACAATCTAAAAAATAGTGGTTCCGGCAAAGGATAGATATTGCATCGTCTACCTTACGAAACGCCAAAGATTGACTTCTATGTTTATAAACATTTAAATTGCTTATCATAAAATAGTATTTTTACACTAATGAACTTTGATCCATAATTTTTTTATACTAATAAGTGTTCAATTTACACGTAATTGAAATCCAATCAAACCCAATTATGATATGAAAAGAAATTTGTCATTTAAACTAAGCTCAGCGGTATTACTGTTTCTCGGACTCGTTCCGTTAACCGGCTTTAGTCAGGTGAAACAGCCAGTCCTCAGCGGTGCCGACAGGGTAAAGATGTTCAGTGCTCAGAACGCGATGAAGGAATCTTCTCCTTATAAAGATCTTCACTGGCAATATATCGGGCCTACAAATATAAGTGGTCGCTGTACCGATGTGGAAGCTGTATCCCCTCGGGGCGGACAGTATCTTATATGGGTCGGTTCGGCCACAGGTGGTGTATGGAAGTCCACCAATGAGGGTACGACCTTCGTTCCTGTCTTTGACGGTATGCCAACAGGTTCGGTCGGAGATATTGCAATTGATCCGAAAAACTCCGAGGTAGTATGGGTAGGAACAGGCGAAGCTAACATTTTTCGAAGTTCAAATGCCGGCTGCGGAGTTTACAGAACCCCCGACGGCGGCAAGACCTGGCAACTTATGGGCCTTGAGAACACGCAAACTATAGGGAGGATAAGAATTCATCCGGATAACAGTGATATAGTCTATGTAGCTGCAACGGGTCACGAATGGACGGCCAACGAGGAGAGAGGTCTTTTTAAAACCACTGATGGAGGGAAGACCTGGAATAAAATACTATATGTAGACAAGAACACAGGAGTTTTTGACCTGATCCTTGATCCGCGCGATCCGAACACACTCTATGCTACGGCATGGGAGCGCATGAGACTTAAATGGAATGACCCCAACGCATTTACACCGACAAAAAACTGCGGTATATGGAAATCTGTTGACGCCGGCAAAAGCTGGAAACAAATAAATGAAGGACTACCTGCAGCTCCCCAGAGAGGCAGGATTGGAATTGATATTGCCCTTTCAAATCCTGATGTTCTTTATGCTTACGTTGACAATTACGAAGTTTCATATGTCGCCAAGCAGGGTGAGATGGACTCTTACGGGAGGCAGAAACGCGATGTTATAAAAGGAGCTACTGTTTACAGAACAGATGATGCAGGGAAAACATGGAGGCAGGTAAGTGGACTTACACCTGAGACGAAGAGTTATATGGAACGCCACTCCGGCACTTACGGATGGGTCTTCGGTCAGATACGCATTGATCCGAAGGATGAGAATACCGTCTATACTATGGGATTACAGCTTAACCAGTCAACTAACGGCGGTAAAACATTCACAGCCTTGCGCGGGCCTCATTCAGATCATCATGGCCTGTGGATTGATCCGGCCAACCCAGACTTCCTGCTCAATGTGCAGGATGGTGGCCTTACGATCTCATATGACAAAGGCAAGTCGTGGAAATTTCCTATCGAAGTTCTCCCCATGGCACAGTTTTACAATATAGCATATGACTTTAATGTGCCTTTCAGGGTTTACGGCTCAATTCAGGATCATCACAGCTTCTACGGACCTGTTGACATGTCACGCGGACGTGACAGGATCAGGCCTGTTGCCTTTACCAATATTCTTGGTGCTGAAGGTAGCTCGCATGCTGTAGACCCGAGTGACAACAACACGGTATATGCAAGTACTTAT
>DATKUS010000102.1:0-2972 GCA_035530535.1 Bacteroidales bacterium | reverse complement strand
CTGAAGCGACTTAAGGTTGAGCCGGTAAGTATTAAGTCATCTCTGATAAACGTTTACTTTCAGGGTGAAAACCTGGGGCTCACCATGGACTTCCTTAACAATTACATAGAGTCATATCTGGATGACAACCTTTCAAAAAAGAACAAGATTGCGGTTAATACTGTCAATTTTATCGATTCCCAGATCTCTGAAATATCCGATTCCCTGACTGTCTCGGAATCTAAGCTGAGAGACTACAGATCAACCAACCAGGTTACAGACCTGAGTTATCAGGGACAACAGGCACTTGAGCAGATGACCCAGATCGAGAATGAAAAGTCAACTCTTCAGGTCCAGGAACGCTATTATAATTACATCCTTGATTATTTCAACAAGAATCAGGATATTGCCGGCCTCGCCCCGCCGTCTGCCGCAAACGTTGTGGACCCTATAATGAACTCCCTCGTACTGGATCTTCTGGCGCTAAACGCAGAAAGATCGACTATTTTGAGTAATAATGCAGAGAAAAACCTTTTCCTCGGGCAGATCGAAAACAAGATAAAGCTTCAGAAACAGGCTATTATAGAGAATGTAAAGAACAACCTGAACACTCTGAATCTTACACAAAATGAGCTGGATTACAGGGCTACGAAAATTTCAAATGAGATCTCGAAACTGCCAAGAACAGAACTTAATATGGTCAGCATGCAGAGAGAATTCAATCTTACTGATGCCATCTATACTTTCCTCCTGGAAAAGAGATCTGAAGCCGCAATCGCAATGGCTTCAAACTATCCCGACTATGAGATACTCGAACCTGCGCGGGAGATCACCGCTTCAATTCTTTCTCCAAGGACAATGATGAACTGGCTGATCGCCATCTTCATGGCTGTCATGCTCCCAACAATTTTTATTATCCTCAGAAATTTCTTCAATGAAAAAATATCCTCGGTCAAGGACGTGGAGCATATGATCAACCGGCCTGTGATGAACCTGATCTATACAAACTACTATAAATCTGAATCGGTGGTAAAGGAATATCCGGGGTCTTCTATCGCTGAGTCATTCAGGAATCTCAGGAGCAGCCTGTTCCTTAAATTCAGAGCTGAACCGATGAAAGTCATCATGGTCACTTCCTCGCAACCACAGGATGGGAAGAGCTTTATTTCCAGCAATCTTGCGGCCTCCATCGCCTCAGTGGGTCATAAAACAATCCTTCTCGACAGCGACCTGCGACGGCCAACCCTGCATGAGAAACTAAAAGTTGATAATACAAAAGGCCTTTCCAATTATATGGTCCACCATGCTAAGGTCGATGATATCATTAAAAAGACTGATGTTGAGAACCTCTGGTTTATCCCTGCCGGTCCTGTTCTGCCAAATTCTTCAGAACTTATTGAAGCCGGTGTGCTGGATGACCTGATAAACGAACTAAAGCAAAGATTTGACTATGTTATTATTGATTCAACTCCGGCCGGGCTGGTGGCAGACGCATCACTGATGATTAAATATGCATCGTTTATACTTCTTGTTTGCCGGAACGATTATACCCGCAAGGATGTGTTTGGCGACGTTCTGAACCTCTTCCGCGCAAATAATATAGATAACTTCGACATTGTATTCAACGATCTTGATCTTAAAAAAAGCAGATACGGGCGGTATGATAATTATTATAAAAAAACAAAATCAGGATTGATCCCAAAATTTATTTGAAAACGACTTAAGAATTTTTACTATGGCTTATAACCTGTCTACTGTCCGGGAAAAAATAAAACAATATATTTTGCAAGCATCACATGTCGAGGCAAATAAGATTAAAAATGAGTCTCTCATTTTCAAAGAAGGATATTTCGATTCGATGGGATTTATATTGCTGATCACCTACCTTGAAGAGGAGCTCGGAATAAAAACCATTGATGCCGACCTCGTAGAGGAGAATTTCGAATCAATCAATGCAATTTCGAATTTTGTGCAAAGGAAAACAGAAGGATAATTATGTGCGGAGTTGCCGGTGTTGTTGATTTCGAGGGTAAAACCAACAGCATATCTGCTGTGGAATCAATGCTCCGTTCCATCAGTTACCGTGGACCGGATGAAAGTGGTATCTACAACTCTCCTTTTGTAACAATCGGAAATGTAAGGTTAAGCATAATCGATGTCGAGGGAGGTCAACAGCCACTTTCTGATCCATCCGGCAGGTACTGGATCGTTTTTAACGGTGAAATATTTAACTATAAGGAACTACGTCTGGACCTTGAGAAGCGAGGTAATATCTTCAGAACACATTCAGACACGGAAGTGCTGGTCCAGTTATATGCACTTTACGGAAAGGAATGTCTTGAATTATTAAATGGCCAGTTCGTTTTTGCAATCTGGGATAAATCGAAAGAGGAGATATTTCTTGCCCGCGACAGGGTAGGTATAAGGCCACTGTTTTATAATTTTACAGGCGGCGTCCTCTCATTCGCTTCAGAAATTAAAGCCCTGTTCAGGCAAAAGACAGTTGAAAGAACACTGGACGTTAAGCACCTTTCACAGATTTACACGTTCTGGACTTCCATAACCCCTGGGACTGCATTTAAGGGCATTTATGAACTCCCTCCTGGTCATTATGCCGTTTACAGCAGGAACGGCTTTAAGCCGGGAAAATACTGGAATTTGAATTCGGGTAATGCCCGCCAGCCGGTTTCATTACAGGAAGCCCTGGAACAGTTCAATGAGATATTTTCAGATGCTGTCAGGTTGAGATTGAGGGCGGATGTTGAAGTTGCAGCCTATCTGAGCGGAGGTATAGATTCGACGGCTACCGTGGCTTATATTAAGGATATTGAACCCGGAGTTCTTAATACATTTTCGATCGGATTTACAGAAAAGGATTTTGACGAGAGCAAATACCAGCAGGAGGCTGTGCAGTATCTGAATACGAATCACAAATCTATCACATGTTCCTCCAAAGACATTGCAGACAATTTTCCGGCAGTTGTATGGCATTC
>DATKUS010000101.1:0-34261 GCA_035530535.1 Bacteroidales bacterium | reverse complement strand
TAACCCGCCGGTATTGATTGATATACACTCACATAGATCAACCCTGCTGAGAACTTCATCCGTAGGAGTTGGCATGCTTGATGAGATGCCTCCCGTCGGCAAGGTGAAGTTAAACATCAGTGGCCCGGCGAAGATCATATGTTACACTGACGGCCTCTCTGAGCTCAAAGACAGTAACGGTACTGACCTCGGGGCTTCCCCTATAATAAAGCATTTCCCAAATACACTTCCTGTTTCAGAAAATATTGCCGCGCTGATAAAAGATCTTGATATTCATGACTCCAATCCTGATCTCTTTGATGATGTCTCAATTCTGGCAGTAGAGATCAGGTAAGCTCTGTCTTTGGACTTTCGTCTTTCCTCGCCACAATCTGGCTCCTCTCCGCCAGCTGGCGGACCCGCCGGGCAATTTCTTAACGGTCGGCCCCCTTTTACATCCATTGCCACAATCATTGCAATGAAACCCCACCATAAGGCCGCAATCTTGTCAGAATCCAGGAAGCTGTTCATCGTCCCGTGTATCATATAGGTCATGAGCCCTGCCATTATTGCGAGTGCAAAATAACCACTGCTCCTTTTCTCCCGGTACCAGACCCTGATGCCTGTCATGATAGTTGCAGCGGTCAGCAGAAGGAACAAAAGCGCTCCCGGAAGGCCCCCTTCACTCAGGGCGCCAAGATATTCACTATGAGAATTCCCGGCATCGCCAAAATCTGTGCTGATGATTGTTCTTTCTGATGACCGCTGAAAAGGTGCATACTGAAACTGGTAGGTCCCGGGACCCCAGCCGAGCAGTGGCTTCTCTGCGAACATCCTCAGGGCACACTTCCAACGGTTTATCCGCTCAAGGTTCGACTGGTCAGTGGAGATATTTGATGATGACCTCAGATGCTGTGCCAGGTCAGCTGATGAATCCTCTGTGGTGCTATCCATTTTCTGCCATATGCTACCAGCGGAGAATGCAAACATCACTAAAAGCACTGCTGAGATTAAGAAAAGCAGCCTCTTTGGCATCCTCAGCCATAAAATGAAAGTAACAGCCAGTGACACCAGCAGGCTTACCCATGCTGCGCGGCTGTATGAAAAGACAAAACCGGCAATAAACAGAAAGATAAGCCCTCCAAGAAGCAGTTTACCCCTGATTCCCTGCTTCCCGCGGTTAAAGAACATCACTGTAAGCGGTGGAAGCAGAAAGGCCAGTGATGCCCCGAACGAAGTGTGATCCCCGTAAAACGGATAACATGCTGAATGTGCGAACTTCTGGTTCAGGAGACCGACACTCCCAACACGTATTAGAAAGTACATGACAACTATGGCGAGTCCGGCTGAATATGCAGTTACGTACTTCCTGTCAATCCCGTCTTTTATAAATAACTGTGCTGCAATAAGATAAAAGCCTGAAATAAACCACATCCTGTATGCAAGGGTCTTGAAAGAGACAATGACTATTGAGGAAGTAACAGAGGAGACAAGGGTCCATATGAGATAAAAGGCAATAACTAAAGTAACCGGGTGGCGCAGCAGGCTTACGGAAAACTCGCGACTGACAATCAGCTTGAAAAGGGTAACGAACAGCAGCATTGCCATTACCGGCTCTGTGGGCAGTGAGAGGTCAAACGGTGCTGTGCCCGTCAGGTAGCTTATCTGTATCGAAAGGGGGGTGAGAAAGAGTGCAAGAAGGAGAAGATACTCAAGAGATACTGCCGCAAGCAACACTATTGCCAGGATAACCGGTATCAGCCATATAATTATGAACTCAGAGCTGATCATCAGTCCGGTGCAGCTTCACTCCCTCGGCAACGAACAGTCCCAGAGCCATCAGCAACATTGCTGAGGCGGCAGTTACTATGACAATATAACTGCGTTTTGGCCAGGCTTTCTTTTCGGCAACCCCCGCCCTGTCAACAACCAGGGTATAGGGAAGGGTCTGGCGACTGAATGCCTGCGCTTCCAGGTAGCGGCCCCGTATCAGGGCCAGGTAATCAGTCTCTGCTTCCAATGCGGCAAAGAGCCTCAGATTATATTGATCTGACATATTGGCTATTGAATCCTGGTACTGTTTAACAAGACCCAGCTGCATCTGATAGCTATGATTTATATCTGAGAGTATTCCTGCTGAAGCTCCTCGCTGAAGACTGTTCAGGATTGTATCAGCCCTGGCTGCAATGTCATTGGCCATTTCACATGCAATCTCCCGGTCCCTGTCTCTCACCTTTATCTCCACGGACCCAAATGATGTTTTGGTTGCATGGATGTATTTTTTCATTTTCTGAGCGATGACCGTATTGGGATATTTTTCACCGGGTCTGATATCATAATGTGCTGCCAGGTCATACTTTACCTTCAGATATTCCCTGACCTGACCACTGTTGAGTATCTGCAGGAGTTTCTCGGTGGCATCATCATCTCCGAACAGGGTGGCTTCGGGCGAGATTTCACCAAGGAGCGAGGGTGTCCCGGTTATATTTGATGAAGGATAAAGGATCACGGAAGACTCATAAAGCGGCTTCAGCATCAGCGATATCGCTGCCGCTGTCACTGCAACGGCAAAGCCGGTGATAACCAGTAACCTGAAGTGTTTAATGATGAAATTTACAAGGTCAACAGAATCGGGCCTGAACTCCGCGTGGATTTTGTCTTTCATCTTTCAAGTCTTTAATCTTTTAATACCCTGATCAGGAAATAGCTTTTTTTGCCTTTTTGCAATAGCAGGTATTTCCCGTTAAGGAGCATTTCCTCCTTCACTTTCAACTCTGCATTTTCGACCTTATCCTTGTTAAGGCTTACTCCGCCGCCCTGCACCAGGCGCTTGAAATCTCCCTTGGACTCTGCAACTTTTGTGCTGACAGCACACAGGTCTGACAGGGTAATGCCATCTGAAAGGAGCCTCAGAGGAACATCAAAAACAGGCACACCTTCAAAGACAGAAAGAAAGGTGTTTTCATCCATCTTGCGAAGCTGTTCCGTGGTGCCTTTGCCGAAAAGAATCTGTGAGGCTCCCACTGCTGTCTCATAATCAGCTTGCGAATGAACCATGACCGTCACCTCCTCTGCCAGCCGTTTCTGCAAGATCCGCAAGTGCGGCTCTGCCTGGTGTGCCCTGACAAGCTCCGCTATCTCATTGCGTGACAGCATGGTAAATATCTTAATGAATTTCTCTGCATCATCATCCGCCACATTAAGCCAAAACTGGTAGAACTGATAAGGTGTGGTTTTTGCAGGATCGAGCCAGATGTTACCTGACTCTGTCTTGCCAAACTTATTGCCGTCACTTTTTGTTATCAGCGGGCAGGTCATTGCATACGCTTCACCACCTGTCTTGCGCCTGATAAGCTCGGTGCCGGTGACAATGTTGCCCCACTGGTCTGAGCCTCCCATCTGGAGCTTGCACCCATAGTTGCTGTAGAGATATAGGTAATCTGTGCCCTGCACAAGCTGATATGAGAACTCCGTAAAGGACATTCCCTGACCGCTATCCGAGTCAAGCCTCTTCCTTACTGAGTCTTTGGCTATCATGTAATTGACGGTGATATGTTTGCCTATGTCGCGGATAAAGCCAAGAAAAGAGTATTCCTTCATCCAGTCATAGTTATTGACCATCACAGCTTTGTTGGAGGCTGTTGATTTGAAATCGAGGAATTTCTCAAACTGTTTCCTCATCTCTTCCTGATTATGGTTAAGGGTCTCTTCATTCAGGAGGTTGCGTTCCTCCGATTTGCCGGAAGGATCACCTATCATCCCTGTGGCACCGCCCATCAGAGCAATAGGAGTATGGCCGGCCCTCTGCAGGTGGCGGAGCATCATCACTCCAACAAGATGCCCAATGTGAAGCGAATTGGCGGTGGGATCAAAACCAACGTAAGCCGAAGTTTTTTCCTTCAGTAAAAGTTCCTCTGTTCCGGGCATGATGTCATGTATCATGCCTCTCCATCTCAGCTCCTCAACAAAATTCATCTGTAACATATTAAAATTCAACTTCGCAAAGATATCAAAACCGCTCAGAGTGTCACATCCTGAGGTTTCTTTTTATGACGGTTAAAGCTGTCGAGCAGGTCTCCCCCTTCGATGATCGGGAAAATTGAGGGGACAATATCTGCGACAGGATTGTACAGATATGATTTGGCAATACGGTCTGACGGAAGAAACGCTCTTTTCTGATGGAGGGTGTTAAGGAAGACGAAGATGACGCTGAGTATCAGGGCTGTTTTAATGATGCCGAATATTGCACCCAGTATCCTTACCACGAAGCCCAGGGCCACAGCCTTCATGAGCGTGTCCAGCAGTTTTCCCAGCAGGTTTATTGCCACGACGATCACAATGAATGTGACGGCGAAAGCTATTATCCCCAGCCACGAAGTCTGCACATCGAACCATCCTGAAAGTTTCATGGCTGTCCATCCTGAGAAGTGAATGGCACCCAATATACCTAATATCAGTGCGGCAAGCTCCGCCACTTCTATTATGAGCCCGTTCATGAATCCCTGTATCAGCCCGAATCCCAGCAGTGCAATAATGACAAAGTCTATCCAGTTCATAAGTCAGTGTATTTGAAAGGATGAAGGTAGGAATAAAGCAGGCAATAGTCAAACTGCATGGTTCATGATACCGGGATATATCCTGTGTCACAAAGCCCGCTATTGTTCATGACTAAGTATCGTCAGACCACTCTTCGAGGCAACAGAAATACTGTTGTTCAGTCTCTGGGGTAAGGTCGATAATTTTCATTCCCTTACGGTAATTTATATGCCATGCCAACGGTCTGTCCTGGTATTTACTACCTGACTATCAGTTTTCTTTGATCCATGATATTGTTGCCTGTGACAGAAAGGATATACATTCCCGGCTTCATCAGCAGGTTCCCAGGCAAACGTATCTCCACCACCCTGTCGCCCGGAATGTGAGCCTGGCCGGAACAGATCATCTGTCCTGAAATGCCGGTAATTGAAAATAAAACATCCCCTTCCGGCCAGTCGTTGCTGAATGAGATCTTTATCATGTCCCCGGTAAGAGGATTGGGAAATACTGAAAATGATTTTTCCGGCTCCTGGCCTTCAATTCCTGTCTGCAACGTACCGAAAACCTCAAACTCATAGATTGAATTCCCGTATTGGGTTGTTCTCGCAGTGGAATACATCCTTATGTACCTTGCACTGGCGGTAAACACAAAATTGTCAGTCCCCCCGTCACCGGCGGAAGTTGAATATACAGTAGTCCAGGCAGTTCCGTTGACCGAAACCTGGATCTCAAATATCTTTGCGGCTGCCGATTCCCAGAGTATCCTGGCGCCTGTAAGATTATATACTGATTGCAGGTCTATTCTTATCCACTGTGGGTCAGTGAAGGTCGATGACCAGCGTGTGGCTAGGTTGCCGTCATTAACTGCCGATGCTGGTGTTGAAACACTTTCCACCGATGTCGCTGCAACGGGTTTGTTAAGAGCGATGTTTGGAGGGCCTAAAGTCACCTCAACCTCATCATAGTCTGTTTTTCCGGCGGCAGTGGCTGTAATCCTGAATTTGTATGTTCCCGGAACAAGGTTCGAGACTATCGGTCTGTCGGCGGCTGTATTGCTGAATACCGCTGTATTCGGACCGCTGACCTGGGTCCAGGTTATTGCGGGAGTATCTCCATTAGCGTCATAGACTGATCCGTTGAGGTTTGCAATCGCAGCTGGCTGATTAATAAATATGTCCATCCCCGCCATTGCCACAGGGGGAAGATCAGCAGTCAATCCCGGAAATGCCATTGCGCCATATAATTGTCCCAGTTTCGTCAGTGTTCCATTTGTACTCAGAAGGCTTATATCAGGATTGATGTCAACGCGGGTGGCAAACCATGAATACCTGAAAACAATAGGCTCATTCTCAAGGATCGGGATTGCTTCCTTCATATAACGGACAACGCCCTCATAATCAGGTTTCGGCGGATCCCACGGAGCAAACTCTGTAATCCACAGAGGCTTATTGTATTTTCTGAATTTGTCTATGTAACTTAATAATGCCGATGCGCCGGGGGCATAACTGTGAATCGCAATATAATCAACCTTGCAGCCCGGGCAGGCGGTAAAAAACTTATCAAGCCAGTCAACGGGGTCATTGGTAACTCCGTCAACACAGTCGCCACACCAGTTAACGGCAGGACTAACGAGCAAGAGTCCTTTGTCGGCAGCAATTTTTTCAAGATCAGGCCACATTGAGGCAGCCTGGGCCGGTGTCAGGTTAGCCTGTGACTTAAAGTTGGGTTCATTGAACCCGAGAAGGTACTTGCTGCCTGAGGGTATAAGGGACTCAATACCGGATACGTCGGAAGTATACACTGCTCCCCAGCACATTGGCACCCACTCAATGCCCGACAGTTGTCCCTGCAAAATAGCAGGCGGCGGAACACTCCAGTTATAATACCAGGTTGTTGAAGGGACAAGCACGACAAGGTCCTGTTGCGAAGCGTTGCCGCAAATGCCGCGCTTCGGACTTTTGGACTGACCAGATGCGGTTACGTAAATCAGTAAGACCGCGATTATTGCCAGCACCTCCCTAATTTTCATTTCAGACTTTCCCGTCATTGATGAATGCATAACCCTAAACACTCAACCCCAATACTTTCAGTTCATCCCTCAGTTGCTCCGCCGATGTAAAATGGATGACGTGAAAACCCAGTTCTGCAGCTGCATCTGCATTGGCTTTGTTGTCATCAATGTAAACCGAATCGGCGGGATTGATATTGTACCGGCTGATAAGCAGTCGGTATATTTCATGACCGGGCTTGAGAAGACCCTCAAAACCTGAAACCACTATGCCGTCAAACTGCTTCATGAAAGCATAACGTTCATATGCCGCCGGAAAGGCCTCATGAGACCAGTTTGTCAGGGCATAAAGGGGCATTCCGGCCGATTTAAGCTCATTTAATATATCCACCGTCTCCTTAAGCTCTCCCCCCAGCATCTCCTCCCAGCGGTCATAATAAAGGGCGATATTGGCAGCATGATCAGGAAATTTTGCAGTAAGCTCTGCCGTGGCAGTGCTGAACAGCTTCCCACCGTCCTGCTGCACATTCCACTCCGGAGTGCAGACCTCTGAGAGAAAACGCTCCATCTCCGCCTCGCTTGTAAATATTTTGCGGTACAGATGCCTTGGGTTCCAGTCAATGAGGACACCTCCAAGGTCGAAGACAACAGTTTTAATCTTGCTCACAATAACAACCTGTTTAATTTCACCTGACAGTCACCACCCCTGTTACCTTAAACACTTCCGCTGCCTCCGGCATCAGCTTCCAGTTATTATCAAAGCTGCCCTGGATGATAATATTATCAGAATTCTCCTTAAAGAGAACAAAATCCTGAAACTTCTTCAGTCCTTCCACCTTCGAGCCCATGAATGCGTATCCGCCCCGTCCCGATGTTTTTGCAGCAGGGCTCCACCATGGCAGGCCTGAATTAATAAGTACATAGTGCCTGTTCAGGGGAAAAATATATACCAGCCCGTAACCTGATTCATCTGAGGTCAGATGCACCGGCAGGTTATCTGCAAACTTTTCGATGATGGCATTAGTCTCCCGCGTACCGAAGAGAATAAGGTTGGACGTAACATAATCGCTACCCCTCACCTCCTTGTCAGAGATGACTCTTGGGAACACCATTATCCTGCCACCCATCCCTGTCCAGGCAGCAGCTGCCGCTGCCTGTCCCCTCCTTGCTATAAGCTCCTCCTTTGACGGATTGCCGCCGGTACCATAGACATATATATGGCTGCTGCTTACCGCTGCATAAAGGGGGCCTTCGGCGCCGGGCTGTTTTGCGGTCAGGCCTGGAGTGAATTTCTTATTGGTCCATGAGCCGCTTACTTTCATAAATGAAACAGCATCTGAAGTCTTTACCGTGAAGGATTTGCCATCGACTTTCAGAGACACTTTCTGGGCAGCATTGAACTGCGGATGTCCTCCAAGATATAGGGAAAAGGCTTCCAGCCCTGAGGTGGTTATATTAATTGAATTGACGCTGGCGAAACGTGCATCAATTGAGGCCAGTGTTCCGGGAGTAAGATTGTCAAGGACAACCCAGAAGGCCTTATTGTATCTGAACCACTTTGTGCTGAAACTAACCTGCAGCGGGAAAGGATCCCTTGTGAACTGTGAAAACCAGTCAAAAATAAATCCATCCTTGTAGGCCCATTCCCAGCTGTTATGCCCTACCCCCGGATATTCAACATAATCAAGCCTCCGGGCTGAGGATTCAAACCTGTTCTTCCATTCTGACGCTGTTTTATAAAGGCCGTCCCGGTCGCCTATAAACAGATGTACGGGCATATTTACGGCATTTCCGGCGAGCTCTTCAGTGCCTTCGGGAGGCGCGGGGCATACAGGGGCTATGGCGGCCCAGATATCAGGACGAGTAAGACCCAGCCAGAGGGTGCCACCACCGCCCATTGAGAGCCCCGTTAAGTAGATCCGGTCTTCGTCAATAAGAAAGCGCGACTTAAGATCATCGAGCATTTCATAAACGTCCATCTCTGCTATTCCCTGATAGCCTGCTGTGCCACGCGCATAGGGCGCCGCCGCAATATAACCCACAGGTTTAAAAGCGGGAAAATACCGGGTAGACTCAACGTCAGTCTCAAAAGGCACATTACCGGGCTTGATAAAATCATAACCCTGTGCATTACCGACACCAAAGAGGCGGCGGAGACCCAGCCGGTGGTTTGACCATGCACCATGCAGGAAAATTACAAGGGGATACCTTTCCTTCTCATTAAAATTCTCAGGTACATATACCGCGTAAGGCTGATCAGCATCATCCACGGAGGAGAAAAATGAGAGATCCTGCGGTCCCGGCATGAGCCTCTGTGCTGCTGAGTTTCCGGCACTTAACAAAGGAAGAATCGTAATCAACACGAGGACGCGAAAAAAGGATATTGACAGTTTCATTTTCATCATTTATTGGTGCCTTAAATTAATACTGTTTTTCCAAAAAAGAGTGCATATACAATCATAGATTGAGGGGTGGCCCGATAAAAAGTAAAAAAAACCGGAGAATTACCCCCGGGCTCTCTGCCCCATGTTTCGCTAATCGACAAATGGGTAACTGAGTTTAAGTCTCCTGATTTCTTTGTTTTGTCTGATATAAGAAATGGCAAAACAATCGGAACATACAAATATTACCGGGAAAAGTTAAGTGAACAAATTTTAAAATTGACTTGCCAGGTGCTGCCTTCTCTTCGCAGCGTCACAATAGGTGTGCCGCTACTGTAATAAATAAACTTGACTTCGGCTTTTTGCTGGTGTAACTTTGATATATTGAGCACACCGATCAAGTAGTTGCTCATTGAAAAGTACCCGAAATAGTAATCACTTATTTATCCAAGCTATGAAAAAGTCCATTTCCCGCCGCAATTTCTTTTACAAAACCATGGGAGTCGGTGCTGGAGCACTTGTTCTTCCATCCCTATCGGTCTTTGCTTTCCAAAACAAAGTTAAGGGCATTACTCCCTTGATCATCACAAGCCATACCAACGAAACTGGACAGAACGCCATGGAGGCAGGGTGGAAAATACTCAAGAATGGTGGAAGTGCGGTTGATGCGGTAGAAAAAGCCGCTAATGTTATTGAGGTGGATCCTGAAGATACCAGTGTAGGTTATGGTGGCTTACCCAATGAGCAAGGTGTGGTACAACTTGATGCTTCATTCATGGATGGCAAGACCTATTCAGCCGGTGCTGTAGGATGCCTTGAAAACATCAAAAATCCGTCATCAGTTGCCAGGCTTGTGATGTTGCATAGCGATCATGTATTTTTAGTGGGAACTGGCGCATTAGACTTTGCAAAAGCATGGGGTTTCCCCGAAGAAAATCTTCTAACTGAAAAAGCTCGGAAAATATGGCTCCGATGGAAAGAAGAAATGAGCCCCATAGATGATTGGGGCTCACCTGACCATTTGCAAAACCTTAATAAAGATATATCATACTGGCAGGATTTCCCTGACATTGAGCACCACTACGGTACGACCAATGTAATAGCCATCGATATTAATGGAGATATTGCTGGTTGCACTACCACCAGTGGTCTGAGCTTTAAGATAAATGGTCGCGTCGGTGACTCACCTATAATAGGAGCAGGTCTATATGTAGATAACGAAGTAGGCGCTGCAGGCGCTACAGGACGGGGTGAAGATGTGATCAAGTCCTGTGCCTCCTATTATATTGTGCTTAAAATGAAGGAGGGACGCACACCACAGGAGGCTTGCGAAGATGCGTTGAAAATGATCGTTGATCGGTATAGAAAAGTAAATCCTAATTTCTACCCAAGTGAAAAGTTCGTCGCAGTAAACAAGTACGGTGAATTTGGTTGTGCAACCATGAAGGGAAAACGTAATCCACAGATATCGGTAAGAACCGAAAAAGGGTATAACAAGTACGATGGTAATATTGCATATCCAGAGAAATAGATTATTGACAGTTCAGGGGATGAATTACTTTCAGTTTTTGTTTTTGGGTTGTTTAACGAAACACAAAACCACCTATATATAAACTTCTGATATGGGATTGACAGCATCGAATTGTCACTAAAATTGAGCACCTGATGAAAATCTGCGATGAAGTGGAACAAAGTGTTCAGCAAAACCAGATATATACACAGGAGTTATTGCAGGTAGCATTGCAAGAAGCGTTAGAGCCGAAAGAAGAAGATTAATCTAACAAACCTTTTTGGTCAAGTATCTGAATGAAATCATCTTTGCTTAATGGACACTTAGCCAAATCAATAAAATCATTTTTATCCAACTTACACTGAAAAGACATTTGTTTTATAAGGTAGTTTTCAATATCCTTTTTACCGTGGCTTAGTTTGGTTGAAAGAACAAATTTTTCATTATAATAAAATTCCAAGCGTTTATGGTCAATACTTTTTGCTGTTGAATCGATAAATCCCTTTTTTTTCAGATTCATATATATTTTTTTTGGGTCTAATACACTCATGTTTCAACCCTTTCTATAATTGGTATAATAATATTCTTAATTAATAAGTTATGGTTTGTCAGAGACGTTGCTTCTAAGGAATTCAGTCTGTGGTACATAAAATCAAACTCTTCTGCAAATGATTTTTCTGCATCATCTTCTGTCAGACCTGTCCCAATAACTTCCAGCATTTCAGATTGAATGATGAAATAGTTATTTTCCTTTTCAAACAAACATCTGAGTGGATACTTAAAGAAATATTTTACTGTCCCTGCCACAATAACAACAGGTGCATACTCCAAATAAAATTTATTTCCAGAATAAGTATTCATTATTCTTCGGTGAGTTTTACCGTCTCTTTTTGTTATTTTAATCTTACCAACCGCTTCATCACTCTCTGTTTCAATTTCAGTTAGTTCTTTTATTTCACTTATTAGTTCTTTTTTGGCAGCAGGCTTAAAACGATTAATCTTGAAAATTGGTGTAATTTTTTCTTTTACCTCATCGTACTCAACAAAATTTACGGGAGAATTATCAAACGCATTGACAAAAGAGTATAAATTTTCAACGATTGGATTACGTTTAACAGGCTCTGGATATAATTCAATTATTTTCCCATAATCACCATTATTTGATAACTCGACAAGTTTCTCAAATTTTTCATTTACAGTATTTCGGTGAACTTGCCAGAAAAGTCCTGTTTTGTTTTCAGCACGTTGAGTATATGCAAACTTCGGAACAGCACTACCTTTCATAAAGCCAACAAGTTCTATTTTGAAGTTATTGAGGTCAACCGCTTCATTTGTTGGCAAATCATATTTTGCTAATGTAAAGACCAACTCCTGCAAATCCTGCGCAATCTTTATTAACGTATCAATCGGTAGTGAATTGTACTGACCCAATTCACCACCAATTTCAATAAATGCACCGTTGTTTAAATCGATTTTCACTAATCAAATATACAAACTTTGAATTTAGAAGTACAGAATTCATACGAGAAAAACTGTTAATGGGTTCACGATTTATTCTACTACAAACAACCTACAATAATTTTTGTTTGTGGGTACAAAGCTGGGGTACAAAAAATATTAAACCCCTTAAATCTAATGACTTAAGGGGTTAATTCAAGTAGCCCCACTAGGAATCGAACCTAAATTTCAGGTTTAGGAAACCCGCGTTCTATCCATTGAACTATAGGGCCGCGCGTTTGCAGCCGCAAATGTAAATCTTTTTTCGTTCAATGCAAAAAGTCAGCAGCCGCCTGCAGGCTTCTTCTTAGCTTTTGCCGCTACCGGTGGCTTCTTCGCTGATACTGCCGGAGAAGCATTATCCGTTGCCACCACTCCGCCACCACCTAAGGCGGCAGCTGCACTCCTGCGGAAGTCATATTTCGCAAACTCCTCATTGGGACTGGTCTGAGCAGGCTCAGTGGCTGAGAGGATATTACTGAACCAGTAATTCAGTCCTCCCTCAAGCACAAAGTTATTTTCATACCCCAGCTGCCTGGTGATCATCCAGGCCTGATTGGCGAACACAGAGCCGTTTGAATAGAAAACATTGGTGCGGGCGTCCTGGTTAAGCAGGTCAACATATTCATCTGCCAGCAAGTTACTGAGAGGCACATTGATTGCGCCGGGAAGACTGAATGCTTCATACTCCTCAGGTGTGCGCACATCAATGAGCTGCAGTGAAGGGTCTTTCTGAACCAGCATATCGGCAACCACATCGGGTGATACAAACTGAACCCCCGCTCCTGCTTCCTGAAGTAACTCATCGGCAGTAAGCCTGAAGTGCCTTGTCTTATCTGCCGGTACGGCAGCAAGAATGATCCCCATGGGGATGATGATCAGCGCAAGTAATTTCAATGGTTTCATGATTCTATATTTTTCGTGTTAATATTCTGCTCTCGGCCACTTTTTCTCCGCCCATTCTGCCACATAAAACATGCCAAGAGCGATAAGTATGAGCATCAGGCCAAATAATCCGTCTGACATTCCAAGAGAGTCACTGATTTTTGGTTCTCCCAGGTATTTTGCCATATACATTTTCTCCCATAATCCATAAGTAAAGGTGAAGCCAAAGACGCCGATAAAGAGTCCGCCGACAAATACCATGGCATCGATCTTGCCAATTGCTGCGCCGCAGAAGCTTGTTCCGGGGCAGAAGCCTCCCATGATGAAGCCCGCACCCATGATAACACCGCCTACGATGGCGGATGTCAGGTATGTCGGGTTAACATAAATAAGGTCCAGGTCAACCCATCCGAAAAGGCTCATGAAGAGCAGTCCCACCATACAGGTGATGGCTCCGGTGAAGAAGACCTTGAGAACCACAGTGTCATAACCGTAGAAGACGCCGGCAAGCTTACGGCTTGATGAGAAGCCGGAGCTCTCCAGTACATATCCGAAGCCAATGCCGATGAAGAATGCAAGGAGAAAATTGGTGTTCTCCGATATCAGTTCATTTGGAAATAATGGTCCCATTTTATTCTCCTTTCTTTTAAATCCAGTTTTTCCTGAAGAAATATGCCAGTGCATATGCCGTGCCGAAAATGGCCATCATGGTGATGAAGCCACCGAGTGACAGTACGCCCATACCACTCAGTGCTGAGCCGCTGGTACATCCCCTGCCTAGCTGCGAACCCAGGCCGAAGAGAGTTCCGCCTGCGAGGGCGAAGATAAGCCTTCGCCGCGAAGTTATCTTCGGCGAATGCTCTACCTTCAGTTTAAGCCTGCCGGCCATCGCACCTGAGATAAAGCCACCCACCAGCACTCCCATCATTTCAAATACCAGCCATGATTTCATCGGGCTGCCGCTGTGTGACTGTGAATACTCTGCCATGAACGGCATTGTGTTGATGGCATTCTTGTCAACCGTCTCAATGGTTGTTGCAACAACGCTTTTCACTGCGCCGCTGGCACCCAGTCCCCTGCCAGAGATAAAATTGGAGGCCAGAAGGACCAAACCCAGAAGTACACCACCCAGGTATGGGTTCAGGTATCTTCTGCTTCTTACTGTTTTTGAATTATCGTCCATATAGTTATCAGGTTATTATGATCAGTAAAGCCACCGGCTCACCTGGCCGGCAAAGACAAAGACAAAGCGGAACATGAGGCTTCCGAAAAGCACAAGGACGCCCGGCAACATTGCAGGTACATGGTATCCTCGCAGCTTCATAAGGTCAAGGGAAGCGGGTACGACTATACCAAGAAAGACCACGAAGATCCAGAAAGCCATTGTGTACTGTCCACCCAGAAAGAGCTCCGCAGCATCTATCTGCACCTGTGTAGAAGCTATGAATCCCATGAACATGTGAACAATGAGGAAAAGTTCAACACCGAGAATTATCAGGTCTATCCTGGTAAATAATTGTCTCTCTTTCGGATCTTTCGACATAAGAACTATAGCTGCTGCTCCCGCTGAGAGTCCTGATGCCAGGAACAGGGGCCCTAGTACGGAGGTGTTCCACAGTGGTCTGGCATTAAAGGCAGAGAGCAGGATACCCGTATAAATGCCTGTGATAACGGCATAGATCAGTATCACCCAGGCAAGTGCCTTTTTATATTTGTTAAAGAAGGTCTCCACCTCCCTGAGCCACTGGTATTTCCAGTCCCATTTGGGAAAAAGGTCCCTGATATGGAGAGCAGACCAGACCACTGAGGCGGCGGTAATCACCAGAAGTGTCCAGGCACCCCATGACATGGGCGACTGTAGTTTTATGTTAGTGTAAAGTTGCCAGAAATATGCTTTATGCCGGAGGTCCAAAAAGAGGGCAGCAAGGCCAATTATCAGTATAATGGGTGCGATGAATGGCACTTTTCTTACTGCAGTGGGATATTCTTTTTCCTTGCCCATGATGTAATAGAGGGCAGCGAAGAAAAGTATTCCGGCAGCCAGTCCTCCCAGGAAAAGGTAGAATGGTATCGGCCAGTGCCAGATTTGCAGGTGCGGGTCAACCATCAGGTTGTCTCTTCCGCTTATGATAAGTTCTTCATTCATCGTCTTGTCAGATTAGAAAATACAACTGCGGTTTTGTTCCTGCCTCGGGAATGAGGGTCTTGCTCTTGCGTTTCTTCAGGATTATGCTGACGTCACTGTTCGGATCATCAAGATCCCCGAAATACATGCACTTTGTAGGGCATACGGCCACGCATGCAGGTTTCATCCCCTCCTTCACCCTGTGAATGCAGAATGTACATTTGTCAACGTATCCTTTCGGATGAGGATATCTTGCATCATAGGGGCATGAGGCGATACAGGCTCCGCAACCAATACACTTGTTCTGCCTGACGAGAACAATGCCTCCGTCAGCAAAGTGGCTTGCGCCCGTTGGGCAGCATCTTACGCACGGAGCATTGTCACAGTGGTTACACCTCTCTGACCTCAGCTCAATCTCAAGCTGCGGGTAGGTTCCGTCCATTGTCTCCACCACCCAGTCGCGGCAGTAACCTATCGGAACATTATTCTCTGTCTGGCATGCCACAACACAGTCGCTGCACCCCACACACTTCTTCGTATCAACAGCCATTGCATATCTCATGATACCACCTCCTCTGCTTTAAGGTCTGTAATGAAGGTCACGAAATTGCCCCTCATGCCTGTTCCTCCCATTAATGGGTCAACAAGTACTTTTGTAATGAGGTTTGTGTCACTGGCTCCCTTGCCGTAACATCGTCGCAGTTTCTTCTGATCATGTCCGAAGCCATGAACCATATAGACAGAGTCCCAGCGTATCCGTTCCGTGACCCTTACCTTTATAGGGAATTCAGAACGTTTGCCATCCTGATTTTCCAGGTGGATGTACTGCCCTGATGACAGGCTCCACTCTTTTGCCACCCTGGGGTTAACCCAGACAGTATTCTCATCCATAAGGTCGGTAAGGTTGGGGTTATTTGACGTTCGGCTGAAAGTATGCATCGGGGCCCTGCCGTAGTTGAGCCGGTAATACCCTTCTGGCGGCTCCTCATGCTTTGTATATTTAGGCATCGGATCAAAACCCTCCTGCTCAATCATGGTTGAATATAACTCGATCTTGCCGGTATTGGTATAAAACTCTACATCCTCATCAGGAGCAAAATAGAGGTCGTCAAGAGGTCGGTCAAATGTTTTCACCCCGATACGTTTCATCTCCTCAAGACTACTGCCAACCTGTTTCAGCTGCCAGTCAAGGTAATCTTCTATCTTCTCAAAAGGAAAATATTCAATGACCCCCAGCTTTTTAGCGAGCTCCCGGGCCATCCAGTATGCCGGTTTGGTATTGTTCAATGGCTCTGCTGCCGGCATCCTTAATGCAATCTGTGGCTTACGGTGCGGGCCAATCCTCAGGTCATCATATCTTTCAAGATATGTACATTCAGGCAGGATCACATCGGCATAGCCGGTTATCTCCATTGGCATTGTGTCAATAACTACCAGAAGATCAAGAGCTTCTATGGCCCTTAATGTGTTAGCCTGGTTAGGAAGTGTCTCAATCAGGTTGGTACCGTTAACTATCCATCCATGGAACTGGCAATTCCGGCTTGGGTCAGGCACCGTGGCGTCACAAAGGCCATTGGCGAGCACTGAGTCAGATAGTTTATAGAGATCAGGAAATTCCTGTCTCCACGTTCTTTTAGGCGTTGGGAAAGGCGGATGAGGAGCCTCAGGTAATTCGAATGTTTCAGGACGGTAAAATCCGCCCCTCCGGCCCCATGAACCAAGAAGGGCATTAAGAATGGCTACGGCCCTTAATCTCTGCGTGTCATCTCCGTACCATGTTACATGACGTCCGGGGTGTACTATAACTGCCGGAGCTGCATTAGCCATCTCACGGGCTGTCTCACGAATCAACGTAGGGTCAATTGTGGTTATACCGTAGGCCCACTCCGGAGTCATGCTCTTTACATGCTCCTTAAGGTATTCAAAGCCATAAGTGTATTTCTCCACATACGCTTTATCATAAAGACCTTCATTAATAATTACATTGATCCATGCCAGGAGAAGAGCCAGGTCAGTGGCCGGCTTGATAGGAAGCCAGTATTTTGATTTCCCGGCAGCTGTTGAGAAGCGGGGGTCAACTGTTATTATTGTAGCTCCCTTATCTATTGCATCTGACATCTCCTGTACCTGACCATTATGCATGTTTTCTCCAATGTGACTGCCAATCAGGACAAGGCACCTGGTATCCCGGATATCTGTTCTTTCCGGGCTCTCAATGGTTTCTCCAAAAGTTGTCTGGAATGCCACTTCGCGCGGACCACGGCATTGTGCGTATGATGGGGCCGCAATATGCGGTGAGCCAATGGCCTTCAGCAGTGTCGTAAAATAATGGCCGCCAGACCCATGCGTAAAAAGCGCAATGCACTCAGGGCCATACTCGGCAGATATTTTTTTTACTTTCTCTGCTATGTAATCAAACGCCTCATCCCATGTGGCTTCCCGGAAGCTTTGTTTTCCGCGCTCCTCGGTGCGTATTAAAGGTGTCTTTAACCTGTCATCGTCATAATACATCCCGACACCCCCCGTTCCACGGGGGCAGAACCTTCCGTTACAATTTTGATCTTCTGCGTTTCCGGTGATCTTCTTAATCGCCCCCTTATCGCCCTTGTAGACCCACCCGGCGCATTTCCAGAAACATATTTCACAATATGTCGGAGTGCGGGCCGTCAGCGCGGCCATGGTGGCTTTCTGACCATCAGTCAGTTCAGAGGCAAAGAGTTTAAAACCGGCTGCTCCGGCTAAAACTGCTCCTGTTCCCATGGCTGAAATTCTGATGAATTGTCTGCGTGTTGCCATTTATATAACTGATTTTCTGCGTTTTAATAATATATTGAAATATCTATATATTATTGTTTGTAGATTGCGAAAATACTGTTTTTTTTTTCACAATAAAAAATGTGTGACTTTTATCATTATGAACTTATGTTCATAATCACTATCTTTGTATCTATAGATTTAGTAAATAGATTTAATAATAACCCATACTGGTGGCAAGGCCGAGAAGAAAGAGGTGTGTTTCAGGGATGCCCGAGATGGAAGGGTATAAACCTTTTGGGATCCCTATGCGGGAGCTTTTGTCCGTTACGCTTCTCTTTGAAGAATATGAAGCCATAAGACTGTGTGACTATTTGGGGATGAAGCAGGAGGAAGCCGCTGCAAAGATGGGTGTTTCACGTCCCACCCTGACACGCATCTATGACAAAGCCCGCAAGACGGTAGCCACTGCCTTTGCTGAGGGCAAGGCTATTCTCATTGAAGGAGGAGATTACACCACTGACGGACATTGGTACAGGTGCCCGCGGTGCCGGAGGGCTTTATCCCCCGTAGGTAATAAAGAACAATGTGATCAGTGTGATACAAGTAATTTAACAGATATGAATTAATAATTGAACGAGATGAAAATTGCACTTCCTACAAGGGGAAACATGGTTGATGACCATTTTGGTCAATGTGAGAACTACACGGTTTTCACTATAGATGAAAATGATGAGATTGCCGGCAGGGAATCAATAGCCTCAGAGACAGGTTGCGGATGCAAATCGGGCATTGCCGCTGTACTTCAGGAGAAAGGTGTTGAAATTATGCTTGCAGGCAATATGGGCGACGGAGCATTAAATGTGCTCAAGGGTCATGGCATTGCAGTATACCGTGGCTGCAAGGGTGATGTAACTGAAGTAACTAAAGCATTTCTAAGGGGTGAGATGAAAGATTCCGGAGAATCATGCGGGCAGCATCATGGTGACGGAGACCATGGGCAGCACCATGGTGACGGACACCATGGACAGCATCACGGCGGTGGCGATCAAGGTCAGCATCATGGTAATGGAGACCATGGGCAGCATCATGGCGGTGGCGATCAAGGTCAGCATCATGGCGGTGGGAGCCATGGACATCGTGGGAATCAGTGAAAACAGTTGAGCCCTCAGGCAAGTTTCTTGTACTTGATCCTTACAGGTCCGGCATTACCGGACCGTTTGCGGTAGTTCTCATCATATTCTGAGAAATCACCCTCAAACCATACCGCTTTTGAGTCTCCCTCGAAGGCGAGGATATGTGTTGCCACTCGGTCCAGGAACCAGCGGTCATGGGATATTATCACCGCGCAACCTGCAAAGTTTTCAAGCCCCTCCTCAAGGGCTCGCAATGTATTGACGTCAATGTCGTTGGTGGGTTCATCAAGGAGGAGCACGTTGGCTCCGCTTTTAAGTGTAAGAGCCAGGTGGAGCCTGTTCCGCTCTCCCCCGGACAATACAGCGCATTTCTTTTCCTGATCAGCACCCGTGAAATTAAACCTTGCAGCATAGGCCCGGGCATTTACCCCCCTGTTTCCAACTATCACCTCATCCATCCCGCCGGAGATGACCTCATAAACACTTTTCTTCGGATCGATGTCAGCGTGTGCCTGGTCTACATATCCGAGTGTCACCGTCTCTCCAACCTCAAAACTGCCTTTATCCACTGTTTCCTGACCCATGATCATCCTGAAGAGTGTTGTTTTGCCTGCGCCGTTGGGTCCTATGACCCCTACTATTCCGTTAGGTGGCAGGTTAAAATCAAGATCGTCAAAAAGCAATTTATCACCAAAGGCTTTAGAAACGGCTTTTGCCCTTATTACCTTATCTCCCAGCCTCGGGCCGTTGGGAATGAATATTTCAAGTTTTTCTTCTTTCTGCTTTATGTCCTGATTCATGAGGTTTTCATAGGAGCTCAGACGTGCTTTGGATTTTGCATGTCTTGCCTTTGGGGACATGCGCACCCATTCGAGCTCATGTTCAAGGGTCTTGCGACGTTTTACGTTGCCTTTTTCCTCCAGCTCAAGACGTTTTGACTTCTGTTCGAGCCATGAGGTATAATTGCCTTTCCACGGTATTCCTTCACCCCTGTCCATCTCCAGTATCCAGCCTGCGACATTGTCAAGGAAGTAACGGTCATGGGTGATACATATCACCGTGCCCTTGTACTGTCTGAGGTGTGTCTCCAGCCATTGTATGCTCTCAGCGTCAAGGTGGTTGGTGGGTTCATCCAGCAGAAGCACGTCGGGTTCAAGCAACAGCAGGCGGCACAGTGCCACCCTGCGGCGCTCACCTCCGGAGAGGATGTTCACCGGAGAGGATGCAACGGGACAACGCAACGCATCCATTGCGCGTTCAAGCTTATAATCGAGGTTCCAGCCGTCAAGTGCATCAATCTTCTCCTGGAGCTCTGCCTGGCGGGTCATAAGCTTTTCCATGGCATCGGGATTTTCATACACCTCCGGCTCTCCGAAGCGCAGGTTTATCTCTTCAAACTCCTTTAATGCCGCCACAACACTTGCGGCTCCCTCCTCAACAATTTCGCGCACGGTGCGGGTCTCATCCATCAGTGGGTCCTGCGCCAGGTGACCAGCGGAATAACCGGGAGAAAAGACAACCTCGCCCTGATATTCTTTTTCAATACCTGCAATGATCTTCAATAATGTTGATTTCCCCGACCCGTTAAGACCTATGATTCCGATCTTCGCTCCAAGGAAAAACGAGAGGGATATGTCTTTAATTACCTGTTTATGCGGAGGGTAGCTCTTGTTTACCCTGAACATGGAAAAAATGATCTTCTTGTCGTCGGCCATAACCTATATAGTTGCTGACGGCAAAAATAATCATTTTAACAGTGGCAAATGCCTGAGATTTTTATTGCACCGGCGGGGACTCTTTGCAGCCTTTTTCGAAGAGGGAGACTGTCTCCGGCTGTACAAGTACCCAGATAATGTAAACACCTTTAAGCGTCCCGATGGGTATATTAAGCAGGCCAAGGGCCGCCATCACCAGTGTCAGAACCCTGCCCCATGCCTTGCATGTAAGCAGCCCGATGCCTCCTGACACCATGGCTGCTCCAAAAAGGCCAAGAATAGTGGTCAGCGGCACCATGACAATGTCAAGTACTTTTATAGCCGTCGGGTCATCAACAAACTGGTCAATAAAGCCAAAGGCAAAGACTATCACCAGTGCCCCGAGAATGTTCAGTGATCCGAAAACTATCTGAATTATGGCGGCAACGTTTACGTGCTTCTTCATCCTGTTCTCTTCCATGATATTTGGTTTTAGGTTTTACTTGTTTCAGAATAATGACTCCAATTTATTAAAAATGCTGCAATGTTGTATTGTTTCTAATTTATAACTTTGTCAAAATTCCGTGAACGATGAAAAGAAAGCTGTTATATGCCGCAGGTTTTATAATGCTGACCTGTTCCTTCAATGCCTGTGAACTCCTTGGGGGCAACTGCAAGACCTGCCAGACAGTGTCATATGAAAACGATTATCCAATTGCTTATGGCAATGAATCACAATTCTGTGATGAGGAACTGCTTGCCATAAAAGCCATTCCCCCCTCAACGTCGGGGGGTGTAACCACACAGTGGGAATGCTATTAACAACACCCGGGGGCCTTCTTTTCGCACCGGTAAGATTTTGTTCAAAAATTGTTATTAATAAGTTATCCGGCAATGTTGACATTTGGAAGGAAATTACTTAATCTTGCTATATTACACCATTACCTTTAGCCCTGGGTCCGGATCAAAACCCCCGGATTCAATAAAAAAAGATGCTGGATATAACAGGTAAAAGGATTGCGATTGTTGAAGATGACATGGCATCCCTGAAATATTACGAAACCCTGCTCCGCGAAACGGGTGCCGTCGTCTCTGTTTTTCGCAACGGAAAAGAATTTGTTGAGGCAGTCACCTCCGGCCATGCAATTTTTGATTTGGTATTTATGGATTTCCTCGTTCCTCTGGTGAACGGTATTGACTGTACCCGTGCTTTCCGCCAGGTAAACAGGTCAGCGCCAGTGATAGTTGTTACGGCATATTTTTCCGAACAGACCAAAAACGAAGCTTATATAGCAGGATGCACAGAGTATAACCTTAAGCCTATTTTCCCGGAGAAGATCTACATGATCCTCGAAAAATACCTGGCTCCACGGCCTGCTTATCAGATGAACGACTGACAGGCCGGAGAGTCTTCCTGAGTTTTACTTACCTTTCCTGTCACTGCCTCCCGGCAAGGAATCTGGCATGCAATGCTGTCAGTTGCTGGTTCAGTTCCTCCGCCAGTGCAACCTCCCCGTTATCATAGCATACCTGAAGCACCTGTGACACTATCTGCAGATTCTGGGCAATGTCCTGCTCCGCATATACGGCAATTCCCGGTCTCTGGTCCAAAAGATAGGCCGCATGTTTAAAATAGTATTCCGCGAGCTCCCTGGAAAGTTTTGCACCCTTCTCACTGTTACCCGACTGAAACCATGCGGAAATGACATCCGAAAAATAGATGTCAAACCCGAGTTTTGAGACCGGGAAGAGCGCCATGCAGCTCTCAAGTACCTCCGTTGCCTTCTCTTTGTCACCAGCCGCTGCAAGGGATGAGGCAAGACGGGCATAATTCAGCCTGGCCCTCACCACTGTTAGCGTTCTCCTCTGATAATAATCGATATATGTATCAGGATCATTAACGCCTCCCCAGACAAATTTCTTCATAATATTTTCGTAGAGAATGGCATTATCGGTACGTCCGTATTCAAACCAGCTTTTGTTTTCGCTTTTTATGGGCACAAGCCGGTAGGCAAGTCCGTCAAGCTGGAAATACTCCTCGAGACCGAGGGCGTCATCATGATACCCCGTAACAAAATAGACCGGTCGTTTCCAGTTGTTGTTGGCCAGCATATCGAGGACCATCAGCTGGCTTTTCATTATCCATGATCCTTTCAGCCTTATATCTATATAGGGAACGATTTTATCTGCATCCTCAGGTTTTACTGTTCCGTTGGCAATTACAGCCGCCGAGTCCACAGGAATGCGAACTGTTCGCGTAGGTATGTAGTAGATGTCCTCACCATAAAAGGTGAGTTTGGAGACATCGCTGCCGCTGTTTATGAACGCCATTACCTCTTTAGCCGTTGCCGGCTCTTTTACTCTCTCATAGACCGCCACCTGGTTGTTCACTCCGTCATAGTACATCGACTTTGGAAGGCTCAGGGGAAGGGGTTCCGAGGTATACGCCTTCATTTTCATCTGGTCAATGTACCAGTCGGTGTTAAGGAGCATCAGGTTGCAGATGCGGACATCGGTTCGCATTCCTTCAACCTCCTGGGCGTACCACAGGGGGAATGTGTCATTGTCGCCGTTTGTGAATAGAATAGCCTGCGGGGCACAAGAATTGAGATAGTTGAATGCCACATCCCGGGCAAGGTATCTCCCTGACCTGTCATGGTCATCCCAGTTCTCCGAAGCCATTAATGCAGGAACTGCAACAAGCGTCAGGGCAACCGCAATTACGGCGGATGTCTTTTCCCCGGCAATTTTCCGCAGGAGGTCAAAAAGGGCAAGCACCCCCAGGCCGATCCAGATTGTAAAGGCATAGAAAGAAGCCGCATAGGCATAATCCCTCTCCCTCGGCTGATTTGGATACTGGTTAAGATATATAACAATGGCTATTCCTGTCATGACGAAGATCAGGACAACGATCCACCAGTTGCGGGTATCACGGTTAAAATGCCATAAAAACCCAACCATCCCGAGCAACAGCGGAAGAAGAAAATAGGTGTTGCGCGACTTGTCATTCTTCATATCTTCAGGCATATTGTCAACGGTGCCTGTACGCGGTTCATCAAGGAATTTTATCCCGGTGATCCAGTTGCCGTTCATTGGTCCGCCGTAACTCTGTACGTCGTTCTGCCTGCCGCTGAAGTTCCACATGAAATACCTGAAATACATAAATCCGAACTGGTACCCGAACATAAACTGCAGATTCTGACCAAACGTAGGACACCTCAGGGTGGTGCTCTCCCCGCCCTGGGGGTCAGTCACCTTCACCGGCTTGCCGCCGGTGCCCACATAACCTTCATAAACCTTGCGGTGATCGGCCTGGTCGCTCCACATACGGGGAAAC
This sequence comes from Bacteroidales bacterium, assembly GCA_035530535.1. Taxonomy (GTDB): domain Bacteria; phylum Bacteroidota; class Bacteroidia; order Bacteroidales; family VadinHA17; genus SR-FBR-E99. The sequence goes on along the minus strand of DATKUS010000101.1, from coordinate 10,419 downwards.
AGCGTCATGAATCTTTTGTCGTACTTCCTTACCGTTTCACGGTTGGTGATCTTATATTCCCCATCGATGGGATTATAGGTTGGTTTGCCTTCGGAATAGTCAATTACGGGGGCGTTATAGTAGGGGCCATAAAAGAGCGGACGCTGCCCGTACTGCTCCCGGTTGAGGTAATAAAGCAGGGCAAAGGGATTGGAAGGATCATTCTCATTAATGGGAGTCTCGGCTGTGGATCTGATCACAATAGTGGCAAATGATGAATATCCGATGAGAATAACCATGAGTGACGTCATGACAGTATTAAGGACCGTCTTCCTGTTTGTGGCCAGCCAGTAAGCTCCGTAAATAACGGCAGCAAGGAAAATGATGTTCATAAGCGCCGAGCCGGTAATGATCCATAGTCCGGAAAGAAGAAGCGTCAATGCGGAAAAGAGAAAGTTGATCCGGGCATCGTCATGCGTAAAACTGTACCAGACTGACAGCAGCAGCATCGTTACCAGGAGCAGCAAATGGATGTACATGCCGCTGTTGAAGGGCATGCCGAGGGCGTTTACGAAGAAGAGTTCAAACTTTGAAGTCACGGTGAAAATACCCGGTATAATTCCGTACATGATAATCACCATGAGTGCCAGCGACAGGCCAATTGACGCCGTAAAACCCTTCCATGAGAAATCATACTTTCGGAAATAGTATACAAAGACTATTGCAGGGATTGCAAGCAGGTTAAGAAGGTGAACCCCTAATGACAGGCCCATCATCAGGGCTATCAGGATGATCCATCTGTCAGCGTGAGGTTTGTCGGCCGCATCTTCCCACTTGAGTATTGCCCAGAAAACAAGAGCCGTGAAAAGTGATGATGTAGCATACACCTCACCCTCTACGGCTGAGAACCAGAATGTGTCTGAGAAGGCATATGACAAGGCTCCTACAAGTCCTGCACCCAGTACGGCAATGATCCTGCCCGGAGTAAAGTCAGCCTCTACCTTCATGAAGATCCTGCGTGCAAGGTGTGTGATTGTCCAGAAGAGGAACATGATCGTCAGCGCGCTGGCAAGTCCTGACATGGCATTGACCATCATTGCCACTTTTGAGACGTCTCCGCCGGCGAAATTTGCAAAGAACCGTGCAAGGATCATGAAAAACGGTGCCCCGGGGGGATGCCCGACCTCAAATTTGAATGAGGAGGCGATGAATTCACCACAGTCCCACAAGCTTGCCGTGGGCTCAATGGTCATCAGGTAAGTGACAGCGGCAATGGTGAATGTAAGCCATCCCAGTATCTTTTCCCAGAGCCTGAATCTATTTGTCATATCTTTTTGTTTTCCAGTTTTTGTTCACGGCACGAAATTAATAAGATTTTAATCTTCAGATCTGCATTTCAGCCAATTTTGGTATTTTTGACCAAATGCCACCGGATGAAAAAAGGTCTTACTGCAATATTTATATGTCTGATATTTTGTTCATTAAGTCTCAAAGGCCAGTATTATGACACTGGTCAGGATCCGGCCCGGCTGCGCTGGGAACAGATCCGCACCCCGCACTTCCGGGTGATATATCCTGCCACCTTTGCTCCTGAGGCAGAGAAGTATGCAAAGATCCTTGAGGAATCATTTCTGAAGGTTTCCGTCATATATCCCGAGGCCGGAACAAATTTACCCGTCATTCTCCATAATTATTCCATGCAGTCCAACGGATATGTGAGCTGGGCTCCGAGGCGTATGGAGCTCTACCCTCTTCCCGGCCAGGATAATCTTCCAATGGATCCTGCTATCCAGTTGATAGTTCATGAGGCTACACACGTTGCGCAACTTTCATCACTCAACAAAGGGTTAAGCAGGATAATGTCATTCTTTGCAGGAGAGCAAATAGTGGGGCTTAATGCGTTGATGATACCTCAGTGGGCTTTTGAGGGTGATGCGGTCTATGCCGAGACTGCATTTACTGGCTCAGGAAGGGGAAGGAGTAATGCCTTCATGCAGGATGCACGGGCCCTGGCTCTCAGTGATCCGGGAGTATACAACTATGATAAAATGCTGGGAGGGTCATACCGCAACTATACTCCCAACCACTATGTCTTCGGGTACCTTATGATGAACCAGCTGAGAAGCATGAGCCAGACAGCCTGGGGCGAGGCTGTCAGTAACGTGTCGCGTAATTCTGTTACCCTGAATCCCGTTAATCAAAGCCTGAAAAGAACTGTAGGCCTGACAAAGAAGAGCCTCTATGAGGTTACATTCGACTCCCTGTTGAAAGAGTGGCAAAATGAAGCAAGGGTTACTACCGAAGATTACCCACGCCTCAATACCGCCCCGAAAAATGATTATATAAGCCATCAAATGCCCCACAGGCTGGATGACGGAAGAATTTTATCCATAAGAACCTCTCTTTCAAAACCACCGGCATTTGTGATAACTGATGCAGCTATAGGCAGGGAAAAGGTACTTACCACCACCGGTTATGTATATCCCTATGTTTTTTCATATTCAGACAGTTATATTGTATGGGCAGAGCTGCACTCTGATCCCAGGTGGAATAACCTCGACTATTCAGTCATAAAAAAAATCAGCATTTCCGGTGGCCCCATCACACAGCTCACATTCAGGTCACGCTACACCGCACCGGACCTCTCCCCTGATGGCAGAACTATTGTTGCAGTTTCAACGACTCCTGAATTTGCTTATTCACTTGTATTTATAGATGCTTACACGGGTGAAAAACTTATGGACCTCGCCATCCCGGGCAACCTGATCATCCAGCGTCCGGCATGGTCATCTGATGGTCAGGCAGTGACAATGGTCACTCTCAGCCCTTCAGGCGAGGGCATCAGAACATATTATCCCACAGGCAAGAAATGGGTGGTCAATAAGAGTGAGTCACGGACAGATATTATTCAGGCTGAGATTCACAATGACACTCTCCTCTGGCTTGCCCAGGGAGATGGTTCAGATAATATCTACAGATTAGCTCCTGATGGCACGGAAAGCCGTATCACACACTCGCGTTTTGGAATATCCGGATTTTCAGTTTCGGACAATGAAATTATCTTTTCTGATTACAGCTCCTCCGGATTCAATATTTCAGCAGTCACTTCAGGCACTACCATTTATAATTCAGTACATCAGTCTCTTAACATCATGCCAAAGGTTGCCGAGCTGCCTTCTGCTACTGAGGATTTGCCCGCTTCCGACAGTGTGATATTGAAGAAAGGTCCTTACCGTAAAGCGGCCCATCTGTTCAATTTTCACAGCTGGCTCCCCCTTTATGCAGACATAGAGAAGATAAAGACAGATCCCTCTTCCATAAGGCCGGGAGTGACCCTGATGTCTCAGAACAACCTTAGTACACTTTTTACAACTCTGGGTTATGAATATTCTGACGGCAACCACTACCTCCACTCTCAGATTGAGTGGCGAGGGTGGTACCCGGTCATTGAAGCAGGTATGACATACGGCGGAAAACAAATCATATCAAAACCTTCAGGTATAACACTACAACCTTCTGATATAGGAAATGATATGAATCTTAACGCAAGCATATATCTTCCGCTGTACTTTACATACGGCAAATTCAGACAGCTATTTATGCCTGCTATCTACATAAACTATCGAAACAGGTTTATATATGTAAATGATATTAACGCATTTAATGAAGGATATGTATTGCTTACCGGCAGACTTTATTTTTCAAATACATTCAGAAGTGCCTATCGTGATATTTATCCCCGGTGGGGACAGGTGATTGACATGAGGATCACATCAGCACCATGGGATAAGAATATCTACAGTTCCCTGAAATATGTCAGGGGAACTTTATTTCTTCCCGGTTTTGCCAGTAATCACAGTCTGGTGATCAGGGCGGGATATGAAGATCAGTCTCCCTCGGGAATTCTCCTGCACTATAATCGCAATCCTTATCCCAGAGGTTATCATAACCTCCTATCCGAGAAGCTTTTAAGCCTGTCGGCGGATTATACGATGCCATTTATTTATCCTGACCTGGCGGCAGGCGGCTTTTTCTACCTGAAACGGATCAGGGGCTCACTCTTCATTGATGGAGCTACAGGCACGGGCACTCTTGAATATGCCAATAATAATGAATTTACCGAAGGGTCCACTGACTTTGGCTCTTTCGGTGGCGAACTGCTGGCAGATTTTTACCTGCTCAGATTTCCGTTTGAGATTAGCGCCGGGGTTAGCGGAGGATATATCCCCGCAGAGAACAGATCTTTTGTTGAAGGCGTACTGTCAGTGAACATCTACGGCTCCATCCTGGGGAAAAAGCGATGAGGCAAATTCCTTTATCATTTTCCATGCGTTCAGGACATGCCGTTCAGTCACGCTGGTCTGAGCAGTCACCATGCGCATAACATACCTGCCGTCAAGGGTGGTATGTGTCAGATAAATTTTTCCACTGTCATTCAGGGCATGGTTTATCTTTTCATTCAGACTGTTTACCTGATCATCTGTGAGCCCCGCGGGTCTGTAACGAAAACAAACTGTATTAAAGAGTACCGGAGCCATCAGTTCAAAGCTGTTCTCAGACTCCACCAATCCTGCCAGCATATGCGCGAGGCGGATGTGTTCCCTGACCATTTCCTGGAGTTTATCCACTCCGTAGCTCCTTATCACAGCCCACAACTTCAGGGCCCTGAAACGCCTTCCCAGGGGTATTCCCCAGTCGCGGTAATCATTTACCTTACCCCGTGTCCGTGTCTTCAGGTATTCGGGAAGGATCTCAAACGTTCGGATAAGCGTTGCTGCATCACGTACAAAATACGCCGAACAGTCGAAGTTTGTGAACATCCATTTGTGAGGATTGAACACAAAACTGTCGACATATTCTATGCCCTCGATCATCCATCTCATCTCAGGCAGGATGAGCGCGGTGCCTCCTAGAGCCGCATCTACATGCATCCACAAGCCATAGTTGTCACATATCCGTCCCACTTCCTTAAGCGAATCAACGGCAGTGGTACCGGTGGTGCCAAGTGTGGCAACAACACAGCATGGGGTATAACCCGCAGCGATGTCCCTGTCAATAGCCGCCTTAAGAGCTTCGCCGTCAATGGAATAATCATCTCTTGTGGCCACCTTAACCAGATTATTCCTTCCCAGTCCGGCCACCCCCATACCTTTTTCCACCGAGGAATGAGTCTGAAGCGAACAATAGACCCTGAGACGAGGGGCAGCAGTAAGTCCCTCATTGTTTGAGGTGAACCCTGTAACCTTTTCACGGGCAGTGATCAGCGCTGCCAGTGTTGCAGAGGAGGCGCTGTCCTGTATCACCCCTTCAAAGTATGATGGAAGTCCTGTCATTTCGCGAAGCCAGTCCATCATTCTTTCCTCAAGCTCCGCGGCTGCCGGGGATGTCTCCCAGATCATGCACTGCGAGGCCAGGGCAGCGGTGAGCATCTCTGCAAGAACTGACGGGGGACTGGTGTTTGCAGGAAAATAAGCGAAAAAGTTAGGGCTCTGCCAGTGTGTGATGCCTGGCATAATGATATTATCAAAATCTTCCATGAAGCTGTCAAAAGACTCACCGCCGGCAGGTGGCAGAGGAGGAAGCAGTGACCTGGTCTCACCGGGTGCAACACGCGATTTTACCGGATACTTTTCAATATCCTCATAGTACCTGGCGATCCATTCTATAATTTCATGGCCATTTTTCCGAAACTCTTTTAAATTCATGATTTTCAGCCTGTTATAATAGAATCGGCAAGAAGGATGACCTTGTTCTTCTTCACCTCTATGACTCCTCCGCTGATCTCATACTTAATCTCCCTGGCCTGGTCGTCGGATATGAATACGGGTCCTCTGACAAGGGTGGAAATGATAGGGGCATGATCCTGCAGCACCTGGAATGAGCCACTGGCTCCGGGAACTCTCACAGAGCGTATTTCTCCGGAATAGACCTTATTGTCGGGTGTAATTATTACTATCTTCACCTGCCTTCATTTATACATACATGTCATTTGTTCTCAGCCAGAAGCTTTTCTCCCTTTTCGATAGCCTCTTCAATGGTACCCACCAGGAGGAATGCTGCCTCCGGATACTGATCCACCTCTCCGTCAATAATCATATTGAAGCCCCTGATGGTGTCTTCAATTGAAACCAGTTTGCCGGGAATATTGGTAAACTGCTCCGCCACATGGAAGGGTTGCGAGAGGAACCTCTGTACCCTCCGTGCGCGGTGCACCGCCAGCTTGTCCTCCTCTGAGAGTTCATCCATCCCGAGGATGGCAATTATATCCTGCAGCTCATTATAGCGCTGAAGTATCTCTTTAACTCTCTGAGCGCAGTTGTAATGCTCCTCGCCCACGATATCCGCCGTCAGTATCCTGGAGGTTGAGTCGAGAGGATCAACAGCCGGATAAATTCCCAGTTCGGATATTTTCCTGCTAAGCACGGTGATAGCGTCAAGGTGCGCAAATGTTGTCGCCGGGGCAGGGTCAGTAAGGTCATCTGCAGGCACATACACTGCCTGAACTGAAGTGATTGATCCGTTGTGTGTGGAGGTGATCCTCTCCTGCATCACGCCCATTTCTGTTGCCAGTGTGGGCTGATACCCGACAGCTGAAGGCATACGCCCGAGGAGGGCTGACACCTCAGAACCAGCCTGGGTAAATCGGAAAACGTTGTCCATGAAGAAGAGTATATCCCTGCCTGCTCCTTCGCCCTCACCGTCGCGGAAGTACTCGGCTACGGAGAGCCCGGAAAGAGCCACTCGTGCACGGGCCCCGGGAGGTTCGTTCATCTGTCCGAAGACAAGTGCCAGCTTGGATTCCTTAAGACCCTCGTGGTCCACAAGGCTCAGGTCCCATCCTCCTTTTTCCATGTTCTCCATGAAGGCCTTACCGTAAGAAATTACGTTTGCTTCAAGCATATCGCGGAGCAGGTCGTTGCCTTCTCTTGTTCTCTCCCCCACGCCGGCAAAAACAGAGATACCCGAGTAAGTCTTTGCGATGTTGTTTATCAGCTCCAGGATGACTACGGTCTTGCCCACGCCGGCGCCGCCGAAGAGACCGATCTTTCCTCCCTTGGAGTAGGGCTCTATCAGGTCAATCACCTTGATGCCGGTATGGAGTATCTCCTTTTCCGTTGAGAGATCCTCATATAGCGGAGGCTTTCTGTGGATAGGATAACCGCCCTTCTTATCAAGCGGGCCCAGCCCGTCGATGGGTTCTCCCGTCACATTCATGAGGCGACCCTTTATCTGGTCTCCCACAGGCATTATGATTGGCTGACCCGTGGCAATAACCTCCATCCCCCGGTATAATCCGTCAGTGGAGTCCATGGCTATGGCCCTTATTGTTTTTTCTCCAATATGTTGCTGACATTCAACTACCAGCACTGTTCCATCTTCACGTTTGATTTCAAGTGCATCGAGTACATTCGGCATGTCTTCCCCGATAGATTCAAATGTTACGTCGACCACCGGTCCGATAATCTGGCTGATCAATCCAATCTTTTTTGGCATCTCTCTGGCTTATTGTATATTTATTGTTCTCATTTCCTGCGTCATTTTTATCCCCCCTTATTCTGCGTTCTATCTCTCTCTTCCGATCAGTCCGACTGTCGTTTGTTTCAGTTCGCTCTTCCTGTCAGGCTTGACGCTGACCTTGTCCAGTGATTCAAAGGCGCTGTTGATATACTCGTAGGCCAGGTTCTCAGCATGGAGCTGTATCTGGAGGTCGTCATAAATGGCCTTCACCGCCAGGACCTTCTTCTCCGGATCAAACTCTTTCATTTCAAGCAGATTCCTGAGATCCCGCAGCTTTTCACCGCCGGCAAGCTCGAGGGCTTTAACCAGCAGGTATGTCTTCTTGTTCGATAATATATCACTGCCCGTTTTCTTTCCGAACATTCTTGTATCACCGTATGTGTCAAGGAGGTCGTCCTGAATCTGGAAAGCAATGCCAAGGCTTCTTCCGAAAGCGTAAAGCAGCTCCTGGTCCTTGTCGGAGGCACCGCCGATCATGGCGCCGGTTTTCAGGGCAGCAGCTATCAGGACTGCCGTTTTCAGCTCTATCATTTTTATGTATTCAGCCTCTGACACCACCGATTTCTTCTCATAGTCAATATCGAGCTGTTGACCAACACATACTTCTATGGCTGTTTTGTTAAACAGCCGCAGCACCTTTGCAAGCACCCTGCCAGGTGTCTGTCCGATGCAATCTGAGGCTATAAAGGCCATGACATCTCCTGAAAGCAGGGCCTGGCCTACTCCCCATTTTGTATGAACGGTGGTGGAGCCTCTGCGTATCTCAGCCTTGTCTATTATATCATCATGCACGAGGGTGAAGTTGTGGAACACCTCTATCCCGACAGCAGGCATTACCGCTTCGTCAATCTTGTCGGAAAAGAGGTTGCATGCCATAAGGCACATCACGGGCCTCAGCCTCTTGCCGCTCAGCGAGAGTATATACCTTACCGGTTCATAGAGCCTCTCACCCTCGGGTGATGAGGTTATGGCCCCTATGGCTTTGTCTGATATCTCTCTCAGGTATTCGCTTGTAAGCATCTCTGTTCCTTTAACTTTCAACCCTTTAATGCTTCCGCCCCGCTGACCACCTCAAGCAGCTGATTTGTGATGGCTGCCTGTCGGGCCTTGTTGTACTGAAGGGTCAGCTCTCTTATCAGATCTGTGGCATTGTCCGTTGCCTGATGCATCGCTGTCATACGGGCACCCTGTTCGGCTACAAATGAATCGAGTATGGCCTTGTAAAACTGAATGCGAAGTGATTTGGGTATCAGTTCTTCAACGATCTGTACCTGGTAAGGCTCATAGATGTAATCCGTGGGAGCCACTGCCTCTTTTCCGGAGGCTATGACAGGAACAGGCAGGAAGACCTCGTCAGTCAGCCGCTGAACGGCAGCATTTTTAAACTGATTGTATATTATCTCTATCCGGTCAAATTCTTTTGAAGTATACAGTTTAATGAGTTTGTCGGCGATGAGTGTGGTACTGTCAAAAGTCAGTTTATTGAACAGCTCATTGTGTTCTTCCAGGAGGTTGCATTTTGTCTTTTTCAGGACGTCAAATCCCTTTTTTCCTATCGGCATGATCCATAGATCTCCCCTTTTCATCTGTTCAGGGTATATTTCATTTATTATCCGCCGTGTCTCTCTGATAACGTTGGCATTGAATCCGCCGCAGAGGCCGCGGTTTGATGTCACCACTACCAGCAACACCTTACTGCATTCTCCCTTCCTCGGTGAGTAAACATTCTCCACCTCTGTCTCCTGAAGACTGATGTTCAATCCCACCAGGATCTCATGCAACTTCTCGGCATAAGGCCTCAGCTGGACGATCCTGTCCTGTGCTTTGCGCAGCTTGGCTGCCGCCACCATCTTCATTGCAGAGGTTATCTGCCGGGTAGATTTGACCGAGCTGAGTCTTGTCCGTATTGCCTTAAGGTTAGCCATCGTCTATTTTGATTATCAGGCTATTGTTCGCTGTAACGGGCCGCTGTCTCCGCGGCAGCCTTGTCAAGCACCGCGGTCACTTCGTCATTCATCTGCCCTTGCTTTATGATGTCCAGTGTATCCTTGTGATTGTCTCTCAGGAGGCTCAGGTAGTCCTTCTCAAAAAGTTTGACCTTATGAACGGGGACATCCTTCAACAGTCCTTTTGTGCCGCAGTATATTATCGCCACCTGCTCTTCCACCTTCATGGGGGAATACTGCCCCTGTTTAAGTATCTCAACGTTTTTCGCCCCTTTGTCAATCACTGCAAGGGTGGAGGCGTCAAGATCGGAGCCGAATTTTGCGAAAGCCTCCAGTTCGCGGTACTGAGCCTGATCGACCTTGAGGGTTCCGGCAACTTTCTTCATCGATTTTATCTGGGCATTAACGCCAACCCTTGAAACAGATATACCCACGTTTATGGCGGGTCTTATGCCTGCATTGAAGAGTGATGACTCCAGAAAGATCTGACCGTCAGTGATGGAGATCACGTTGGTGGGTATATATGCGGAGACGTCTCCTGCCTGTGTCTCTATGATAGGCAGGGCTGTCAGGGATCCGCCTCCCTTAATCATATGACGTATTGATTCCGGAAGGTCATTCATTTTTTTTGCCACCTCATCCGACTCTATGATCTTTGCTGCTCTCTCCAGCAGGCGTGAGTGCAGGTAAAAGACATCTCCCGGGTATGCCTCGCGGCCCGGCGGGCGGCGCAGCAGGAGGGAGACCTCGCGGTATGACACCGCCTGTTTCGAAAGGTCGTCATAGATGATAAGAGCATGACGGCCGGTGTCACGGAAGAATTCGCCGATGGCGGCGCCGGCAAAGGGAGCATAGAACTGCGAAGCGGCCGGATCCGCCGCTGTGGCGCAAACAATCACCGTGTAATCCATAGCCCCGTAGGTCTCCAGCGTGGCTGCAATATTTGCCACCGTTGATCCTTTCTGGCCTATAGCCA
>DATKUS010000100.1:0-9445 GCA_035530535.1 Bacteroidales bacterium | reverse complement strand
CACCTTTGACAAACAGATTATTTTCCACAGACAGGTTTTTGACAGTTTTAATGATACGCTTTATTACAAGATTAAGAGCTACACCAGTTACTTCTCCCTCCGCAAGCCTCTGAACTCGGTCTTGTCTGTTAAAGGTACTCTGACTTACCGGTATGACAACTATATAATCCGGTCAACTGACATGACAAGCCTCATGGCGAAAGGGTTTAACCGTCACTGGGCCGGACTAAAAGGTGAGGTTATTTATGACAATACCCGTAAACGAACAATCAACATCTACTTTGGCACCAGGTTCAAGGTCTTCGGTGAATATTACAGCGAACTGAATCAGAAAAAGGGTCACATGTTCGTCATTGGTGCTGATTTCAGACATTATCAAAAAATTCACCGCGACCTTATATGGGCAAACCGCTTTGCTGCCAGCAGTTCATTAGGGCCGTCAAGACTTATATACTACATGGGGGGTGTGGATAACTGGATGGGTTATCTATTCAATAAAGTACCGATGTTTGATCAGAGTGTGCCTGTTGATCCTTCTGTCAATTATGGTTTTCAGGCTCTTGCCACCAACATGCGCGGGTTCAGTCAGAACATCCGCAATGGCAGTAACTTTGCCTTGATAAACAGCGAGATACGTTGGCCTGTGGTAAGATATTTTGCCGGGCACCCTCTGAGATCCAATTTCCTCAACAGCGTGCAGGTTGTTGCCTTCGGTGATGCAGGCATGGCATGGTCAGGGTGGAATCCCTGGGGTAATGAGAACTACTGGTCTGACAAGGTGTACAAAAACGGTCCGGTGGTGGTAACCCTTGATGCCATGAGGGAGCCTCTCGTTGCAGGTTTCGGATTTGGCGCCAGGGCACAGATATTCGGATATTTTGTCAGAGGTGACCTGGCATGGGGTGTTGACAACGGCTACATCCTGCCTAAGATATTTTATCTTTCATTCAGCCTGGATTTCTAAAGAGAGCAGTTGATGGAGCTCCTGAAAAAAAGAATTCTTGCCGGCGCTGAAGCCCTTCTTCCTGAGCTGGTGCGCCTGAGGCGTCATTTACATATGCACCCTGAACTTTCGTATGCCGAATATGAGACCGCAGCTTTTGTAAGCATGAAGCTGAAGGAACTGGGCATTGAACATGTGACCGGGATTGCAGGGACAGGCATTGTAGGGATAATAAGGGGCGGAATCGCTTCCGGCGGTATGACTCTAGGCCTCAGGGCGGACATGGATGCCCTGCCGGTAAAAGAGATACAGGGTGCTGATTACAGAAGCCTGAATGAAGGAGTGATGCACGCCTGCGGTCATGATGCACATACTGCAATCCTCCTTGGCACCGCTGCCATGCTCCATGATATGCGCGGTGAGCTGAGAGGCAATGTGCTTCTGGTCTTCCAGCCCGGTGAGGAGAAGGCCCCGGGAGGCGCAAAGCTGATGCTGGAGTCAGGCATCTTCGGCGATTATAAGCCGGATATGTTCATCGCACTGCATGTCCTGCCTGACCTTCCCACCGGCACGGTAGGTTATCATGCAGGTCCTTACATGGCCTCTTGCGACGAGATATACATAACAGTCAGTGGCAAGGGCGGCCATGCGGCACAGCCTTCGCAATATACTGACCAGATCTATATTGCCTCGGAGCTTGTGTTGACACTCAAGGATACCGTAAAAAAGATGAGTGAGGGTATAGGCCCCACCATCCTGGGAATCGGACGCATATCAGGCATGGGTGCCACTAATGTGATACCCGAGACCGTGCAAATAGACTGTACCTTCAGAGCCTTTGATGAGCACCTGCGAAGCAGGGCAAAAGAGGTGATCCATGAGACAGCCTCAACCATCGCACAGCGTTACGGAGTAACTATAGATGCCAGAATCGTCGAGGGATATCCTGTTCTGGTAAATGATGAAGCCCTTACAGAAAAAGCGATGGGACTGAGCAGAACTCTTCTGGGGTCTGACTGTGTAAGGGAGATGCCCGTAAGAATGAGCTCTGAAGACTTTTCATTCTTTAGCGAGCGATACCCCTCAACTCTCTTCAGGATAGGGGTCACATCAGAAGGCCAGCCTATGAAGTTATTGCATACCCCTGCTGCCGATATTGACGAAACGGCCATGGTGACCGGGGTGGCTAACATGACCTGGCTGGCAGTGAATCTGATCGCTCAGTAATACCGTTGAAAATAAATTCTTTTTTGTTTAGGAACTTATAAAAATAACCGATATTTTTGCCGTAATCTTAAAAACAAATATAATGGCTTACATAATTAATGAGGATTGCACAGCTTGCGGAACCTGTATAGATGAATGTCCGGTTGAGGCTATATCCGAGGGTGATATCTATAAGATTGACCCGGATGTATGTACCGATTGTGGTGCCTGCGCCGACGTTTGCCCTGTTGAGGCAATTCATCCCGCAAACTAAAACGTAATCCATTCAGGAAAACCGGAAGCTGTCTGAAAAGGCAGCTTCTTTTTTTTTAATCAGGATTGTATCTTGCGCCTGACAAAACAGCCTGGAAGTTGGTCATTTTCATCAGTTCAGGGAGTGTCACACGCGGATTGTTACGCATGTACTTCTCTATGATCCTGTAACCAGTCCATACAACCGCTCTGCCTGGCGACTCTTCAGTGAAATAACTCGTGAAGGGAGCCTCACCTGTGAACTTTCGTATCAGGAATCCATCAGTGGAAAAGAGAAGATCTTTGCTTACAAGGTACTCCCATATCATTGCTTCATTTTTTTTGCAGAAATCAAGCTGGCTCTGCCTGAAGCCGAAAAGTATTGTGTCAGGCACGGAAGGCATCATGCTGCGCGTGAAGTAAAGCAGTTTGGCCTCATGCATCATGGTATTCAGGAGCGTGCGTGTGCCATATTCCATATCACCGAAGTCCCATTCAGTCGACGCCCATGCATACATGCAGTCTGAGACCGTGTAGGCAGGGGTCATTTTACGCGACTGGTATTTATATATCCCCAGAGAGGGGTAGTACCTGGAGTCTGCCCCGAGATACCTGTCGAGACTGATCATCAGCAGGGAGTCATCAATGATGATGCTATTGTTAAATACTGTCATACAAGTGATTATCTCCGGCACCGTAGCATCGGGGAAATAATAGAGGTAGTGCCTGAAGGCGCTTTCAAGTTCCGCCTCAAGGGGTTGTGTTGACGGCCAGACACGTTTTACTTCATCCCAGAGTGCAAGATTCTGAAGGTCGGTGGCAAAAAGGATGAATGATGATTTCCACTTATCATCTGAAGGATCCCCCAGGCCTATGACAGTGCTGTAGGCAGTCATCGCTTTCCCAAAGGTCTTCCTCAGAGTGTCAGCCTGGGCGCTTAGCTGAGGAGGTGGTGTATCGAAAATCTCACTGCCGAGATCTCTTATAGTGACATCACATTCAATACCCGCGAGATCAACCCTGAACGGATTACGCACGCATCCTGCCGTGAGGGAGACAATAAAAAGTGCTGCAAAAAGTCGCAACGGAATGACTCTTAAATCCATAATAACGGAATAGATGATTTTATGCACAAAATAAGGACATTTATTTATAATTTTGCTCTGCTAAACCACGTAAGATGAAAAGAGAGAGAAACCGTTCACGGATCAGGCTGGGGGTCAAATTCTGACGTAAGAGAGATGAAAATTGCACTGGCCCAGTTAAGTTATATACCCGGCGACACGGATTACAACAGCGGGAAGATCATTTCAGCAATCGGTGAGGCAAGGGCACAGAATGCAGAAATTGTCATTTTCTCAGAACTTGCAGTGACAGGTTACCCCCCGCTGGACCTGCTTAACAGGGAAGAGATAATTGCAGCCTCAATGGCTGCTGTCAGGGATATTGCTTCACACTGCCACGGAATAGCAGCAATCGTTGGAGCTCCATCTCCGAATACCGGAGTCTACGGCAAGGGGCTGCATAATTCGGCCTTCTTCATGTATGACGGCAAGATAAAAGCAGTCATCAACAAAGCCCTGCTGCCTACTTATGACATCTTTGATGAAGCAAGATATTTTGAGCCCGGCAACGTTTTTCAGGCCATAGATTATAAAGGAATTAAAATCGCCGTAACCATTTGTGAAGATATATGGGCGGAGCAGCCCTGCGCCAACAGGGGTATCTGCCGCTATTACGGCATCATCCCCCTTGATGAACTTGTCAGGGATGACCCCCGTCTTATAATAAACATAGCTGCCAATCCGTTCGCACACAACAGGATCAGGGTCAGGGAGGAGATATTCAGAAAGAATGCGCTTGAGTACAAACTGCCACTTATATCAGTCAATCAGACAGGCGGATATACAGACCTGATTTTCGACGGCTCATCAGTTGTGATCGATGCTTCCGGAAGGACTATTGTGAGACTGGCTTTCTGCACAGTAGAGTTGCGTGTGGTTGACGTGCCGGTTGACCGTAAAAAGGATGAGTCACCACAGGATGAAACTTCACCGGATGAGGCCGGCTATCCTGATGACATGACGCCCTATATTCATAAAGCCCTGGTGACAGGAATATCAGATTTCTTTGCCAAAAGCGGTCAGAAAAAAGCAGTAGTTGGCCTCTCCGGAGGTATTGACTCCGCCGTTGTCCTTGCTCTTGCCGCAGAAGCCCTGGGTCCTCAGAATGTGATGGCGGTGCTGATGCCCAGCGTCTTTTCATCGAAACACTCGGTGACTGACTCTGTTGAACTTGCCGGGAGACTGGGAGTCCCATACCATACTGTGAACATCGAAGAGGCCCGCCTTGTGATTGAAAGTAGCGTTAAACCTTTCTTCGGGGACCGCGAAAATGACATCACCGAAGAAAACATCCAGGCACGGCTGCGGGCTGTCATTCTTATGGCCTTCGCAAACAAACTGGGATACATGTTGCTCAATACCTCGAACAAAAGCGAGGCTGCTACAGGTTATGGCACCCTCTACGGTGATATGGCAGGAGGACTTTCGGTGATGGGTGACTTGTACAAAACAGAGGTTTACAGACTCGCAAAAGAGATCAACTCTGAAAGAGAGATAATCCCGGAAAATATAATCACCAAACCTCCCTCTGCCGAACTGAAGGCCGACCAGCGTGACACCGACTCTCTGCCTCCGTATGATCTGCTCGACCCTATACTTTACAGGTATATCGACCTGGAAAGATCACCCGGGAAGATAATTGAAGAGGGTTACGACGGCACAATGGTTGAAACAATTGTCAGGCTTGTTAGAACAAGCGAATTTAAGAGGAGACAGACTCCACCTGTACTCAGGGTGTCATTCAAATCCTTCGGCAGCGGAAGAAGGATCCCCATAATCTCCCGTTATTAGGGTCTGCTGACTTATTCAGATTTATTCTTAATAAGATGCCTGAATGCAATTCTATGACATTTGTCATAATTTTCTGCAATTTTTTTCTTGTGCAACATCTTAATAAAATTCTATGATAGTGATCATTACAACTCGCTGTATATGTGTGTGTTAAAAAGTGTTAATTTTCATTTTGCAATGCTTTTTTGATACCTTTGCGTATGTTGTTTAACATAACCGCCATGTCATACAAGAATCCTTACATTGAGCAATGTCTTGAAGGGTCTTTCTCAATGCTCAAAGAGCTTCCGTGGAAAGAGAAGGAGTTACTTATACAGAATCATACTTATGCCCTCTTCCGCAAGGGTGAGATCATTTTTAATGAAGGAGAAAAGCCCGCAGGGATGTTTTGTCTGGCCCTGGGGAAAGTGAAGGTCTTCAAGGAAGGGATCGGGGGGCGTGATCAGATAATACGCATGGTCAGACCCCAGGGGCTGCTGGGTTATACTGCAGTCATTGCAGGCAGCGCCTATAAAGTTTCAGCTGTCGCCATTGAAGAGAGTGCAGTCTGCATTTTTGAAAAGAACAGCTTTCTCAAACTGCTCAGACATAATCCTGACCTCTCGATGCAGATGATGCAGATGATGGCTGTTGACCTGACTTTCTCAAATGAAAGGACCGTCTCACTTACTCAGAAACATATCAGGGGAAGGCTTGCCGAATCACTGATAGTACTGCGTGACACGTACGGCTTTGAGAATGACGGGAAGACCATTAAGGCATATGTCTCAAGAGAAGATCTGGCATGTCTTTCAAACATGACCACCTCCAATGCCATCAGGACATTATCTATGTTTGCCACTGAAGCTGTTATTGCTCTTGAAGGCAAAAAGATCAGGATCGTTGATACCGGCAAACTTGAGAAGATAAGCCACCTGGGCTGATCATTCGCTGATATAGACTCTTTTAACCCTGGAAGGTATTGATGACAGTACCTCATACGGTATTGTATCACATTGCATAGCCATTTCCTCCACAGGCAGGTTCTTCCCGAACACCTCGGCCTCATCCCCCGTTTTGACATTCATGCCAGTCACATCAGCCATACACATATCCATGCAGATGTTACCCACGGTAGGCACCCTTCTTCCGGCGATGAACAGAAATCCCCTGCCGTTGCCCATGCTTCGGCGCAGTCCGTCAGCATAACCAACAGGAACCACAGCAATAACACGATCATGATCAGCCGAATCATTGCAGCCATAGCTCACTGGCTCTCCGGCAGGAATGATCCTTACCTGTGACACTGAAGTGATAAACCTTCCTGTATGTCTTAAAGAAAGTCCCTCATAACTGCCAATACCATAAAGGCCTATGCCTGTTCGCACCATGTCAAACTGATACTTGGGAAAGCGGCATATGCCGGCTGAGTTCAGAAGGTGCATTTTAAAATCGTACCCAACGGTCTGACGGAGAATCTCTGCAGCAGAGATAAGTCGTGCGGCCTGCATGTGTGTGAATTCGTCATGCCGCTTATCTTCGCTTGCTGCAAGATGTGAAAAGACGGAAACGACCCTGACATGCTCTTCCTTCTGAAGCTTCTCTGCCAGTGATAATATGTCACCCTGTCCAAACCCCAGACGATGCATGCCGGTATCTATCTTCAGATGAACAGGATAGTGAAGGAGACCGTGCCTTACCGCTGCCTTCAGAAAACTTTCAAACGATTCCTGGCTGTATATTTCAGGTTCAAGGTTTTGCTGTATGATCAGCTCCATCACGCTGGCATCGGGGTTCATTACCATCACCGGGGTTGTTATGCCTGCTTCGCGGAGAGCCGCTCCCTCATCAGCGTAGGCAACAGCAAAATAACATATATGGTGATATTCGAGCAAAGATGCTATCTCCGCTGATCCGGACCCGTAGGCAAAGGCTTTCACCATGGCCATAATTCCTGTTCCGGGATTCAGTACACGTCTGAATTCATTCAGGTTATGAACTACGGCGCTCATGTCTATCTCAAAACGCGTCTGGTGCAGCTGCTGTTCAAGGAGACTGCTGATACGTTCGAAGCCGAAAGCCCTGGCGCCTTTTATCAGGATGGTCTCATCACGGAAGGCAAAACTGCGGAATGTCTCTGTAAATTCGGCTGTAGTATTATAGAATGCTGAACCTGTTCCAAAAAGTGATCTGTTCCCTGATAGTGACTCTCCTATCCCGATGAACCTGTCTATGCCTGCATGTCTTATGGCGGCAGCAACATTTCCATAAAGTGACTTTTCATCACCCCCTATCTGTCTGAAATCGGAGAGGATAAGGGTTGATCTGCTCCTGGAATGGCTGCGGAGGAAGTCAAGCGCCATCACCAGCGACCCCGGATCCGAATTATAGTAATCCTCAATGAGGGTGCAGCCGTTGATGCCTTTTTTGATTTCCATGCGCATTGCCACGGCAGGGAGCACAGAGACAGCTGCAATAATGTTTTCCTGTAGCATTCCCGCTGTCAGGCATGCGGCAATTACGGATACGGCATTTTCCGTAGAAGCCCCGTCAGAGAAAGGAATGGCTGCGGAGAAATTTCCGGCGTCGTACGTGCAATGAAGAGATACTCCGTTGTCTTCATTCTCCCTGCGTTCAACAATGAGTGAGGCATCTGATGAAGAAAGCGACCAGGTAAAAGCACGGATACCGGAGTGATGAAGGGCTACCTCTTTTCTGATATTTTGATCATCAGTGTTATAAATAAGCAGTTTGGCTCCAGATGCCAGTTTAAGCTTTTCAGATGCAATGGCTTCCCTCCCGCTGAAGTTTTCCCCATGAGCGTCTCCCACATTTGTTATCACAACCGTATCCGGTCTTATGAGCGAGGCCAGCCTCTCCATTTCACCAGGCTTCGAGATGCCTGCTTCTATGACAGCTATTTCATACCTGTCATCAATATTCATTAATGAAATTGGCACTCCCACCTGGGAGTTATAGCTTTTGGGGCTTCTTATTACATTTACTGTTGTGCCCAGGGCCTCTGCCAGCCACTCTTTTACAATGGTCTTTCCCGCACTCCCGGTGACAGCGATTACTTTCCCGTGAAAATTACTCCTTTGCCATGCAGCCAGTCGGTGAAACGCCTCAAGCGTATCAGCCACCTTTATAAATGTAGCGCCGGCAGTGACTTGCGTATCAGCGGGGAGGGTGTCAACAAGAAAGAGGCAAACGCCCCTGCCGCAGAGAGAGGATATGAAACTGTGACCGTCATGGTTCGGCCCGCGTAATGCTATGAAGAGCACATCACGGCCGGCGCCTGACGACCTGTTGTCGGTCATTATTCCATTGAAAGAGACAGCAGGATCACCGTGCAACTCGCCGCCGGTGATCTCTGCAAGCTTAAAAGCATTGATATTCACCAGGCTACCTGTTAGTAGATTTAATATAACACGATCTGCAGAGGGGTTCATAGATGTCTTTCTCACCAAGCACCACCACCTTTTCGTCTTTGGTTTTGCGATGAGAGTAATTTGCCAGGTTACCACATCTTACGCAGATGGCATGTACCTTGCTTATATATTCCGCAACAGCCATGAGGGCTGGCATGGGCCCGAAGGACCTCCCTGAAAAATCCATATCCAGTCCTGCCACAATAACCCTGGTGCCGGCATCAGCCAGCTTGGTGCACACCTCAATAAGACTGTTATCAAAGAACTGGGCTTCATCTATTCCCACGACCTCTACACCGGAGGCAAGAAGCAAAATTGATGATGCATTTTCAACCGGCGTTGACATGATCGAATTCTCATTATGAGATACTACCCTTGTCTCTGAATAACGGGTATCCACCGAGGGTTTAAATATCTCAACCCGCAGCCCTGCAAACTTTGCCCTGCGCAGTCGACGGATCAGTTCTTCGGTCTTGCCGGAGAACATTGAGCCTGCTATCACTTCAACCGAGCCGCGTTTGCCAGCGTTATCTACCGAGTTTTCAAGAAATTCCATACTTCAGACCGGGGTTATGCCGTTGAATAATATGAATTGTTTATTTCAGGCACAAATGATAAATAGTTACTTTTGCAAAATAAGGAAAAGCGATCGTTATAAAAAAATAAGTGGGATGGATTTCATTAAAGCTGTCAGCATAATAAAAAAGGATCTGGAGGAG
>DATKUS010000099.1:0-3588 GCA_035530535.1 Bacteroidales bacterium | reverse complement strand
CCCAGAAGTCAAGCACCTGCTCCTGAAGCTCGTCAGAATTACTATAGGGTAATAACCAGCCTTTTTTTACCATGTCACTCACCGGCATACGCTCGAAAATCATGCCCTTGATGTCAGCAGCTTTTTCCTTCTCACTCTTTGCCTGCTCTTTCCACAGCCGGTATCCATTGTCAATATTGAGCCAATATTGAGCTGAAGTATTGAAAACTTCACCGAGGAGCCGCGCTATATCAATAGTCAAAGGCTGCTTCTCTCTCAGGATGGCGTTGAGATGCTTCGGAGTAATATCCATAATCTCAGCCAGATCTTCCTGAGTCCATTCACGCAGTTCAAGCTGTTCCCGGATAAAATAACCGGGACCGAATTTCTTTGCTGCTCGTATTTGAGTTGTATCAACCATGATTCGTGTGGCTAATCTCCATAATGTAACGAAATATTATTGATCAGAAATGCGCCTGTTCTCTTGGAGTCGTCTTCCCAATCTATATCCAGTTCAAGCCTGTATTTGCCTGTAAGTCTGACTGAATAACTATTCTGAGATCCTTTCATTTTTTCAAACTTCAGGCTGGGGTTTCTCCACAAGTCATAGATATCAGAGGCTGATTCAATTTTCTGCATAGTGGCAAAAAACTTGTCAATAACGTTATCCGGTAATCTCAGTTTTAGTGATTTGCCGGTTTCATAAAGCTTAATTAACTCCTTATTATTAATAAGAACCTTCAATGTAATAAAGGATTACAAAGTTAAACTTAAATAGTTAAAATACAAATAAAAAATTTACATATCAGGTAAAGATCACTTATATCATTCTATGCAGCCAGAAACTCATTCATTTCAGCGATAATCCTTTCCGAGTCTTCGCCAAACAGCTGCCACATTTTTCCCTTACCACCGCCGGCATCAAACGGAGTGAAGTCAAGATCATCATAATCTATATGAACACTGGCAGCTATATGCTCTTTAATCATCCTGAGCCAGCTCATCTGCTCCTCGTTGAACTTCACAGGCCCCGCCTGCTTGCGGAAGATCCATTCCCTGAAGTTGCGGTCGATAGTCAGATCAAAGCTGGTTAGTTCTTTGTCAATACCAATAATTCTGCGTAACAATGAAACCAGGGCGGTGATCTCGTTCTTCGGATTGCCGGCTGCTTTCTCCAGATGCTCATAAGCTTTCCAGACATGAAGTGGAGCAAGTAAGGGCCTGTCTGCCACAATCGTTTCAGCCAAATCCCTGATCATCCTGAAGGTAATATCCTTCCTCCTGAAAGGCTGGTCGTAGAATATCTGAAGCGCTTCGATCTCGTTCTTATGCTCAGTTATCCACCTTTTAAAGTCGTCAACCAAACCCTGAGCAACCGCAATATTATCCTTGCTCCATCCGGCAAACAGAATCTTGTCACGATTGACTTCGTCTATTATCTGTTCATGGGCTTTGCGGATATTATCGATCAGGATGTTCAAATCTCCTGTGAAAGGTAGTGCAGCATCTTCAATAACAGTGGAGATCTGTTGGCTGATGACCTTATCAATCTCATCTTGTGATTTGCCTTGCAGTTCTACGGAAATATTGTGTTGTATCTCCTCTAAAGTGTCAGTGTCGTAGGCTTTTAACAGACCTATAGCCATCTGACTGAGAGATGCCCCACCACTCTTTTCTGAGATGAGGGTCTTTTCATGTTCTGTAATCCTGGATTCAAGGCGCACGAGCCTGTTGGCAAGCGATAAGTAGAGATCTTCATCACGTACACCGACGGCGACCGCATAGAGCAAATCCTTTAGCGGCACTCCGGGTTTACGCTCAAGTGGACTGCTTTCGGTCTTGAGGCTCTTCGTTACGCCGATGGCGTCAACAATAACGAAATGATCCTTCGCAAATTTTGCTGAGGGAGATACTTTCCGGAGATCATCAAGGGATATGGTGCGTGTGCCTCTTCCTTTCATCTGTTCAAAATAATTGCGGCTTTTTACATCGCGCATGAAGAGGAGTAACTCAAGAGGCTTGACGTCAGTTCCCGTGGCAACCATGTCAACCGTCACAGCAATACGCGGATAATAATCGTTACGGAACTGTGCAAGTACAGACTTTGGATCTTCCGTCCTGTATGTAAGCTTTTTACAGAAGTGGTTACTCTCATTGAATTCTTCCCGCACGATCTGGATGATATCATCGGCATGGGAGTCTGTTTTGGCAAATATCAGGGTCTTCGGTACCTCAAATTCCCCGTTAGCTGTAATTCTGTCACCGAACATTTCAGGCAGGTGATCCCTGAATGCTTTAATGATCGACCGGATCTGGTTCGGATTGACAACCTCGTCATCCAGTTTCTTTGCAGAATATTTAATCTCCTCATCAAGCTGAGCCCAGCGTTTCTTCCTCGAGAGCTTTTCCCGGAAATCAACAAACTCGCCCTTCCAGATAGATGAACCCTTTTTGGTTATCTCACTTTCAATCAGGTAAACATCATATCCGACGTTCACCCCATCGGTTACTGCCTGCTGATGTGTATATTCGCTGACGACATTCTGTCTGAAGTATCCGAAGGTTCTGGTATCAGGCGTAGCTGTAAGTCCGATCTGAAAAGCATCAAAATATTCGAGTACCTGTCTCCAAAGGTTATAGATGCTGCGGTGGCACTCATCGATTATGATAAAATCAAAGAATTCAACGGGAAGACGGGGAGTATATACCACTGGTTGAGGTTCACGGTTCTGCCAGGATGTTTCTGCAGGGTTAGTTTCTTCAGCGCTCTCATCCAGTTCTTCGCCCTTAAGGACTGAATAGAGGCGCTGAATGGTGCTGATACATACTTGGCTGTCAGATGCTATGTAGCTGCCACGCAGGCGCTGCACATTGTACAGCTCGGTGAACTTACGATTATCATCAACTGGGGTATATGCCATGAACTCCTGTTCAGCCTGTTCACCAAGGTTTCTGGTGTCAACCAGAAAAAGTATCCTTTTTGCGTCTGCGAATTTGAGGAGACGGTAAGCTGACGTGATGGCGGTAAATGTTTTTCCTGAGCCGGTAGCCATCTGTATCAGAGCTCTGTCGCGGTTTTCTCTGAAAGACTTCTCAAGGTTATTTATGGCTTTAAACTGGCAATCACGTAGTCCTTTTGAAGGCAAGACCGGGAGGTTATGCAGTCTGGCACGCAGCGTTGAATCGCGTCTCTGCCACTCGATGAATGTTTCAGGTTTATGAAAGCTGAAGAGAGGGCGTGACCGTGGTTTGGGATCACGATAATCTGTGAACCTGGTTATTGATCCGGTGCTTTCATAGACATATGGAATAGGGTCATTATTTAGGTATTTGAGTTTACTTTCTGCGTATTCACGCGATTGTTCTTCATGAGTGGTGAGGTGAATACCCTCTTCCTCCCTCTTTGCCTCGATTATGCCTACTGGTTTTTTGTTTACAAACAGTACGTAATCAGCAGGGCCGATGTCAGTAAGGTATTCTCGCACGGCTACCCCGGTCGCTGCGTTGAGGTTGATGCCTTTTTTATCTTGGACAACCCATCCGCACTCCTTAAGTGCCTGGTCAATCTTATCCCTTGCTATCTCCTCCGGGGTCTGATTCATTGGTTAT
>DATKUS010000098.1:0-28794 GCA_035530535.1 Bacteroidales bacterium | reverse complement strand
GCAAAGACCGCTCCGAAAGCAGCCACCAAAGCAGCTCCTAAGACAGCTACAAAGGCGGCCCCTAAAGCTGCCCCAAAAAAGAAATAGTAGAACTCAGACTTTTACTACCAGGTCACTGTATTCCGAAGGATCAACAGCAGTTTCAATTATGACGGATGTGTCAGAGAGGAGAGCCTCTCTGACAGCTTTTCTCATTGCGTCACCATCTGCCACACTAAAGACTTTCACTCCAAGGAAACTATCAGAGCTGAAAAGAGGTCCTTTATACAGGCTTACACCGTAAGGATCAATTCCTTTCCAACCCTCTTTCAGACTTATGAGGTTCAGTTCACGGTCTGCAAGCACAATAACGATAACTTTTATCCCGTACCTGCGGGCTGTCATGATCTCTCCTGCATTCATCATCATACCGCCATCCCCGGTGATGCATACTACCGGAACATTCCTGCAGCACATAGCTGCCGCAATGGCTGCCGGAAGCCCGAATCCCATTGACGACCAGCCGTTTGTGATAATAAGTTTGCCCGGAGCACCGGCATCCCACATCTGGCCAAGCAGGTGAAGGTGTGATCCTACATCGGAAGTCACCACCGCGTTTCCGGGAAGCTCTTCGCGGAGGATCTGGAGGGCTCTGACAGGACCAAAACCCTTTGATAACCCTGCAAGGGTACCTGCCATTTCATTTCGTACCTCACCGGCCAGTGATACCATCTCAGGAGAACTCCTTAGCGGTTCAAGCATTTCGAACCATTTTTCAGGACCCGATACTATCTGTAGGTTACCCCTGCCCGGAATATCAGTCATCCTCGTATCAAAATGCACAAGGGGCACAGACGGCATCCATGACTCATAATTATACTCAACCGGATCATAACCAATACCGATAACCAGATCAGCCTCCCTGGTAAGCTTTTGCAACCTGTCACTCATTGCATGGAACAGCACACCGGCATAACAGGGATTATTTTGTTCCAGAATTCCTTTGGCCATGGGGGTGATCACCACAGGCACCTGATGCTTCTCAAGAAAGGTTTTAAGATGGTCCGCCAAACCGTGTCTCAAAGCTGTCAGTCCCACAGCCAGCAGAGGCCTGTGTGAAGAGGCAATAAGCACACTGGCCTTTTTGGAATTGTAGTCGTCACCTGCCTCGTGAAACCTTTCCCTCTTCGTTAATGTTTCCAAAGCGGTCTTTCCGTGAAGATCTGTGGGCAGACCTATATGCACCGGACCCGGGTATTCGGCATAGGCGGTTTCCAAAGCCTCATCCGTAACCGAAACAACATTCTCATCACTTAACCGGAAGGTAGCTTTGGTAAGAGGCCTGTAAAGTGCCTGATGGTCAATATTCATCTGTGTGGTACGGTTCAGCCAGTCATCTGACATCTCTGAAGTCAGGGCCAGCAGTGGTGAGCGGTCCAGCAGTGCTCCTCCCACTCCTGTGGAGAGATTGGTTGCTCCCGGGCCGAAGGTTCCGTGACATACCCCCATCACCCCTGTAAGCCTGGCAGTCACATCTGCCATTACAGCTGCCGCCGACTCATGAGATGTCAGGAAGAATTCAATGCCCTGTTTTCTGAACGCTTCCATATACGGAATTGACGGTCCGCCAGGAATGCCGAAAAATCTCCTGACACCATGATCCCTGAGCTTTAAAGCAAGATACTCTGCTATTGTCATAATCGCTTCGGAATTTTATTTTCAGTTACCCAAAAGTAGTCATTAGCTTCATTATTCAGAAAACAGCCGAAGAACATAAATTTAGTGTACTAATGACACGTAAAAAATCATTAACTATGTACCTGCAATAATACAAAATGTTTACATCATGAAGAACAAAGCCAGCATTACAACTTCGATCTCCTTTCTCCTGTTTTTTTTAACTCTGAGTCTTGGTGCCCAGGTGACGGAGAAAGACTATGAACGTGCCAACTCTCTGGACAAGACCCTGTCAGGCAAAGTGTTTCACAGTGACATTATGCCGTCCTGGATAGGATCAACACACATGTTTCTTTATGAGAATCTGAATCCTGGCGGCAGGGAGTATATTATTATTGATGCTGACAAAAAGATACGCCGTCCGGCCTTTGACGCAAAGAAAGTGGCTGCCGGAATGGTTAAAGCAACAGGTGATACACTGAAGGCTGACAATCTGCAGCTCAGGAATATCAAAATAACTGATGATCTTAAATCAATGACCTTCGACTATTCAGACACCTCATACACGTGTGACCTGAAAAGTTATACCATAAAGAAGGGGGAAGCTTCCAGACGCCCAAGCCAGTATGGCGGAGGAACAAATAGATGGCCCTGGGGCTTTCAGAATGAACTCGAAGGTCGTCCCGTAACATCACCCGATAAAAAGCTTACAGCATTCATTCGTGATTATAACGTATGGATCAGAAATGAGTCTGACAAAAAAGAATCCAAGCTCAGCGTTGATGGCGGTATAGGCAGGTATTACTCAGCATCAATTGTTTGGTCTCCTGACTCAAAGAAACTGATGACCTGCAAGATTCAGCCTGCTGAAAAACATATGATCTCCTATATTGAGTCCTCACCGGCAGACCAGGTACAGCCCAAATACTACACTTATGAATATCCCAAACCGGGTGATGCTGTACCGCAAGCCTATCCTCAGATATTTGATGTTGCAGAAAGTAAGCACACAGTTGTTGACGAGTCCGCAATTCTAAACCAGTACGATGTCAGCAATTTCAAATGGGATTCGCTGGGAACATCGCTTACTTTTGAATACAATAAGCGCGGCCACCAGGTCTACAGGGTAATGAAGATAGATGCTGTAACTGGTAAAATGAGCATTGTGATTGATGAACAGTCGGATACATTCATAGACTACAGCGGAAAAAAATACAGGTATGATCTTCCCGCTACCGGTGAGATTATCTGGGCTTCCGAGCGCGATGGCTGGAATCACCTGTGGCTGTATGATTCCGAAACCGGAAAGGTCAAAAACCAGATCACAAAGGGTGAATGGGTTGTAAGAAGGGTCTCCTCTGTTGACAAAGATAAAAGAGAAATCATTTTCCAGGCTTCGGGCAGGGAACCAGGTGATCCATACCTCATCCATTATTACCGTATTAAATTTGATGGGACAGGACTTACACACCTCACTCCCGGTGACGGTAATCATGTTGCCGTGTTCTCAGAGGATAATAAATACCTGACGGATGTTTTTTCAAGGGCCGATATGCCACCGGTGGCGGTCTTGCGCAGCGCAAGTGACGGGTCAGAAATAATGGAAATTGAGAAGGCAGACATCACAGCCCTGAAAGCAACAGGATGGCAGCCTGCAGAAGTATTCACCGCAAAGGGACGTGACGGAGTGACCGACATATGGGGAATAATCGTAAGACCCCTGAACTTTGATCCTTCCAAAAAATACCCGGTTATTGAGAATATCTATGCCGGTCCTCACGGCAGTTTTGTACCCAAATCATTCAGGCCTTCATTCAGCAATATGAACTCACTTGCCGAGCTCGGATTCATTGTGGTTCAGATTGACGGTATGGGAACATCTAACAGGTCCATAGCCTTCCAGAATGTGGCATGGAAAAACATCAAGGATGCCGGCTTCCCTGACCGTATCCTCTGGATGCAGGCAGCGGCAGCAAAGTATCCGTATATGGACATTACACGGGTAGGCATTTATGGCACCTCGGCAGGAGGACAGAACTCTGCAGGAGCCGTTCTCTTTCATCCCGAATTTTACGATGTTGCCGTTTCAGCATGCGGTTGCCAGGATAACCGGATGGACAAGATATGGTGGAATGAGCAATGGATGGGATGGCCTGTGGATCAGAGCTATATCGAATCTTCAAACGTTGAAAACGCGTGGAGGCTGAAAGGCAAACTGCTGCTTATCAATGGCGAAATGGATAATAATGTCGATCCTGCCTCAACGGTTCAGCTGGTTAACGCACTGATAAAAGCAGGCAAAGACTTTGACTACCTCCTAGTTCCCGGCATGCTTCACAGTAGCGGAGGAAGCTATGGTGAGAGAAGAAGAATGGACTTTTTTGTAGAAAATCTTATTGGAGATGTAACACCCGACTGGAATAAAAAGGAGGTAACAAAAAAATAGTGATATTTGCAGACGGATTTTTTAAATGTCAAGTCGCAAGATCAATACTATTGTTTGGGCTATAATTGCCTGCCTTCTCTGGTCAACAGCATATCCCTTCATAAAGATCGGGCTTGAATACTCGACCCCGCTTCATTTTGCAGGCTCCCGGTTCATCTTGTCCGGCCTGATGATATTGCCTTTTACAATCAGGCCTAAGCTCTATTTCACGATGATCAGGGAAAATCTGAGCCTGGTATTAATGGTGACATTGCTGCAGACAGTAATAAATTATGTCCTGTTCTACCTTGGCATGGACCTTGTCCCGGGTGCCATCGGAGCAGTGATCGTCGGGGCGCAACCGTTTGTAACCGCAATCGTGTCAAGAATAATGATAAAGGAGGAGCGGTTTACAAGGGCAAAGGTTATGACCATTTTTCTGGGGCTTGCCGGTATTGTGCTTGTGAGCCTGGGAAGACAGGAATTTCATTTCGGAGGAAAAACGGAGCTTGCGGGGATAGCAATGATCTTCATTGCAAATATCTCCACCGCAACAAGCAACGTTCTTATCTCCAAGAAGGGAAGGAACATGAATCCGCTTGTGTTAAGCTCATTTTCAATCTTAACAGGCGGCATCATTATCTTTCTGGTCTCATTTCTTGTTGAAGATGTACCTTCAAAACCTGACTTTCCGACCCGTTACTGGCTTGTGCTTGGCTGGCTCGCCTTCATGTCAGCCTTCACCTTCTCAAGATGGTATGTTCTGCTTCAGAGGCCTGAGGTCAAAGTCTCCGAGTTAAACCTGTGGAAGTTTATAATACCGGTCTTCGGGGCCATCCTGAGCTGGATGCTTGTGCCGGGCGAAGATCCGGACTGGCTTACAGTAGTGGGGATGTCAGTAATTTCACTCTCACTGATCTATTTCTTCGGTATCACCGGCAGAAAAGAAAGAAAAGAAGAAGAAGTCCCTGCCGGCCCGATAGCAAAATAGCCTCCTGCGGCTCAACCTTTCGACTTTTGCCTTAGCAAAACGGCTTAAAGTGACAGGCGAGGGTGATGCTTCTGCACTGGAGCAGGTATTTCAAAATATGACAGGCTACGTTAACCTTCTTCGCAACCATATTGCCAAAGAGAACAACATTCTGTTCAGGATGGCAGACAAGGTATTATCAACTGAAGATCACGCCGGATTGCTGAAAGAGTACGCGGCAGTAATCCCTGCTACACTTAACGGTGGAGGTCTTGCTGATTACCTGTCCGATATTGACAGGCTTGATCATAAATATAAATAAATCATCATAAGTCGTTAATGAACTGACAACTTATGGCAAGAAGCTCTTTACGTATTCCTATCTCCTTAGTCCTCTGTTCAACCATGTATGACGCCAGTCCGAAAAGTCCTAGGACATTGAGAATGCTGTATCCCGGATGCTTTACTATATGCCTTAATGCGGTCTTAATAAGGTTCTTTATCATATGGCAGGATATTATTTAACCGAATTTAATTTAAAACAAAGGATAAAAACAATGATTTTCATCCTTATATAGGACTATTAACAAGACTTTAACCCTTGTATTGGTTGTCAACTGTAATATTTTTTTACAGATTATGTCTATTTATTTTACACATCTCATTTCATTAAATTCACTATTTATCTGATTATTTGCTATTTACAGTTTTGGCATATTTTTGGCATACCAAAAAGAAAATGGATAGTCCCCGATGAAAAAATTGATCTCCTTAGTAATCTTGCTGGTATTTTTAGCTCCCCATGATCTGTCTGCTCAGGTAAAGAGATGGACCCTTGAGGATTGTATTAACTATGCTCTTACAAATAACATAGGGTTGCAGAGACAGGGACTGCAGACCGAAACAGCGGAGGTCAATCTTCTCAAGACAAAGATGGATATACTGCCCAACCTCAATTTCGGTTCAGATGCCCGGCTTGGCTTCGGAAGATCCATTGACCCTGTCACAAACCTGATCACATTCAAACAGAACCTGAGCAACTCCTATTCATTAAACTCCACCATCCAGGTCTTTAACGGTTTTGCAACACTAAATTCAATATCTGCAAACAAGTTTATGCTTAAGGCCGGGATTGAAGCTGAAAAAGTTGCAAGCAATACTCTCATTGTTGAGATTATGGGGCAGTATTACAGGGTCATTTATGCAAAAGGACTTGAGTCCGCCGCAAAAATGCAGGTGGAGCTTTCGGAAAAGCAGTTATTCAGGATAACCAAGATGGTTGAGACCGGGAAGGAAGCAGTAGCCCGTAAATATGAAATTGAAAGTCAGGCCTCAGGCGACAGGCTTACCTATACCATTGCCCGGAACTCCGCCAGTCAGGCTGTGACGCAACTGAAACAGATGCTCCAGCTTGAACCCGGGGCCGATTTTGATATCCTGCTGCCTGACCTTGAAAACCTAATGATAACTGACAGCGGCTTTGATACTGACAGTATTTTCAGTATTGCATCAGAGGTCCTTCCCCGTCTGAAAGCCATAGACTATGAGCTGAAAGCCACAGCAAAGCAGGTGGCCGCCGCCAAAGGTGCACTTGCCCCCAGCCTCTCTGTTGGCGCGGCAATTTATACCGGATATTATAAAGTTATTAGTGAGGATGCTGCAGAACAGGCATCATTCTCAAGCCAGTTGAAAAACAATAACAGCCAGGCTCTCTTTCTTTCGCTTAACATCCCGATCTTCAACAATTATTCGACAAACAGGAGCATTAAACTGGCAAAGATACGCAAGTCAGACACAGAACTCAGGCTTTCACTTGAAAGAAATAACCTCTATACTGAAATTGAAGACGCCTGCCTGAGCTATAACAGGGGAAAGGAAGAATATGTGGCTGCGGAAGCCAACCTTGCCTTTAACCAAAAATCATTTAATGCCGTTGAAAAGAAATTTGAATCAGGTCTTGTTGATGTGACAGATTACTCGGCTGCTAAAACGACCCTCTTTTCAGCAGAGACAGAAGCATTGCGGACCAAACTCCAGTTACTCATCAGAAAACTCACTATTCAGTTTTACTCAACAGGCGAGTATACAACTCTAATCAACTATTAATCATAATAAAATCAAACAATGGATACTCCGATTGAAACAATGGATAAACCTATAGCCAGGAAAAAGGGACTGCAAAAAAAGCATTTATGGTATATTGCTGCCGGGGCAGCTTTTACAGTACTGATTTACATGGCTTTCTTTGCTGACCGCACCTCCACTTATAAGGTTGCAAAGGACAAGCTCATTATTGAATCAGTGATTGAGGACCAGTTCAATGATTATATAACCGTTCCCGGCACTGTTGAACCTATCAGCATAATTTTCCTCGATGCGCAGGAGGGCGGACGGGTTGAAGAGATCCTCATTGAAGAAGGATCAATGGTAAAAAAAGGTGATATCATCCTGAAACTGTCTAACCCTGATCTCTATCTGAACATACTAGACAGTGAAGCACAGCTTGCAGAAAAAGAAAACTTCCTGCGAAACACACAGATAGCGATGGAGCAGGAAAGGTTGCAGATAAAACGCGAATTACTTACACTGAAATATGATATTGAGAGGAAGGAACGTACCTATGGTCAGAATGTCACTCTCATGAAAGACAGCCTGTTATCACGGGAAGAGTTCACAAGGTCCAGGGAGGATCTGGATATGGCAAAACAATCGAGGGAATTGTTCATTGAACGTCAGAAGCAGGACTCAATATTCCGCTCAGTTCAGGTAGACAATATGATAAACAATCTTGAAAATATGCGAAAAAACCTCACGCTGGTCAGACAAAGGGTTGAGAACCTGAATGTAAGGGCAACCGTTGACGGGCAACTCGGCATGCTGGTCCCCGAGATCGGAAAGTCTATCTCACGAGGTGAAAATATGGGCCAGATTAATGTTCTGACTTCCTTCAAGGTCACGGCCCAGATTGATGAACATTATATTGACAGGGTCAGAACGCAGCTGACTGCCACACTCGACAGGCAAGGCACTATTTATAACCTGGTGGTGAAAAGAGTTTATCCCGAAGTGCGAAGCGGCACATTTGAAATTGACATGATCTTTCAGGATAGCATCCCGGATAACATAAGGACAGGACAGACATATTACACGAGCCTTCAGCTGGGCCAGCCCAAAACAGCGGTCCTTGTTCCAATAGGGGGATTCTTCCAGGAAACAGGGGGACAATGGATATTCGTTCTTGATCCCACAGAATCGTTTGCCACTAAAAGAAATATTTCAATAGGAAGGAAAAATCCAAAGTATTATGAAGTACTGGAGGGTCTCCAGCCGGGTGAAAAAGTAATAATATCAGGCTACGAGACATTCGGCAAAAATGAAAAGCTGGTTTTAAAGAAAAGTAACTAACATAAAAAGTAAAGTCATGATCAAAACAAATGATTTAACCAAGATCTTCCGTACCGAAGAGGTTGAGACTACTGCACTGAATAAAGTGAACCTGGAAGTCAAAGAGGGAGAGTATGTTGCTGTAATGGGGCCTTCAGGATGCGGCAAATCGACCCTGCTGAATATTCTGGGTCTGTTGGATAATCCGTCATCAGGAAGCTATATCTTTAACGGTACCGAGGTTGCCAACCTTAAGGAACGTGACAGGACTATCTTCCGTAAAGGGAACATAGGCTTTGTCTTCCAGAGCTTTAACCTGATTGATGAACTTAATGTTTATGAAAATGTTGAGCTTCCCCTCATATACTTAAAGATGAAAACCGGGGAGAGAAAGAAAAAAGTTGAAGAGGCTCTTGAAAGGATGAAGATCAGTCACCGTGCAAAGCATTTTCCACAACAGCTGTCTGGCGGACAGCAACAGAGAGTTGCCATTGCCCGTGCTGTAGTTGCAAATCCCCGACTGATCCTTGCAGACGAACCAACAGGTAACCTTGACTCAAAGAATGGTATAGAGGTAATTAACCTCCTGACAGAACTGAATAAAGAAGGTACAACCATCATAATGGTTACACACTCAGACAGGGATGCAAGCTATGCCCACAGGATTGTGAATTTGTTTGATGGACAGGTAGTAACCGAGAAGAATCAGTGAACTGATTTCTTATAAAATTATTTAATTGAAAGAGGCACCGGTAATGGCGCCTCTTTTTTCATTGTTATGCAGCAAACTAACATTTGCTTTGTCTTTAAATAAATCCCTCTAAGCCCTAAAATACAATACAAAAATGCTAAAGAATTACCTCAGGTATTCAGTAAAAAGCATCATTAGCCAGGAGCGCCAGTCTGTAATAAGTGCCCTCGGGCTGTCAATAGCACTGAGCTGTACCATTTTAATAATATTGTATGTTCAATATGAATTCAGTTATGACAATTACCATGAGAATGCTGATCATATATACAGGATTGTCTCCAGACAACCCGGTAATATGTACATGGGAAAAAACGTATTTGCAGTAACCCCGGGGCCCCTGAAAGACGCTTTGATAAATGATATTCCAGAAGTTAAGTATTCAACAAAATGTGGATTATATCTTCATACCCTCGAGTATAACTCAAACCTGTTCACAGAAAGGGGTTTTTTGTATGCCGATACGGATTTTTTGAAAATATTTACATTCCCGGTCATCTCAGGAAATCCTGCTGAAGCCCTGAAAGAACCATTTACCATTTTCATAACCAAGGAGATGGCCGTAAAATACTTTGGCAATGAAGAACCCATTGGCAAAATAATAAAAGCTGATAATAAGTATCTGTTTACAGTCACGGGTCTCCTGGAGAACATTCCCCAAAACTCCCATTTCCATTTCGATTTTCTCACCGGGTTTGAAACACTGTACAGCATCAGGGGAGGTAAAGCGGAAGCTGAGAAGTGGAATAGCTTTAATTTTACTACATACATTCAGCTTGTCGATAATGCAACGTCAGAAGACATTAAGGAAAAACTGAATGAGCTTGTAACCAAATACCTGGCGGCAACTTCATTTTTTAAAGGTTCCCAGTTTATAGCCGAGCCGTTGGGAGGTATCCATCTGGGCGGTAATTCAAATTTCGACATCGGAAATAACAATGACATCAGGTACATATATCTGATGTCATCCATGGGATTACTGATCATCCTGATAGCCTGCTTCAATTATATGAATATGGCTACTGCAAGGTCATACAACAGGGGAAAAGAAATAGGGATCTTAAAAGTTGCGGGGAGCCGGAAACATGATCTAATTATACAATTTATTATTGAGTCAGTGTTACTCTCTTTTGCCGGATTGTTTTTTGCGCTTGTGATTGTATGCATTCTGTTGCCGGTATTCAGCGGTTTTACGGAGAGATCATTAACCTTCAGTATGATATTTGAATACCCTACATTTATAAAGGTATTTTTACTGACATTGACAACCGGGATATTTGCAGGTATCTATCCGGCCTTTCATCTTTCATCAATCAGCCCTTTGAATCTTATTAATGAGAACTTTAAGAATATCGGAGGGAAGAGGTCAGGACAACTCAGGAATATGCTTTTTGTTGTGCAAAATATTATTTCAGTTGCAGCACTTATTTGTACGTTCACTGTAATGCGTCAACTCCGCTACATTGAAAAAACTGATATTGGTTTTGAGAAGGAAAACATAATTATTGCAGAGTTGAAAGATCCGGTAATCAGAAGAAATCCGGGAACATTGATAAACGAACTCAAAGAAAATAAAGGAATTGTAGATGCGGTAATATCCGTTAATTTACCGGTGACAACATCAGGTGCCTCCTATGGTTCATGGGAAGGCAAGCCCGAAGAGACAAAACAACTTTATAATAAATGAGACCGCAGTAAAAATCACCGGTTTGAATGAGCCTGTTGGCAAAAAATTTGGCTTCAGGGAAGACCAGGAATTAGGATCTGTCATAGGGGTTATTAAAGACTTTCACTTCCAGTCCCTGCATCTTCCAATTGAACCCCTTGTACTGGCTGCAGTGGGGAGTGATGAGTTTAAAGAACCCAGATATGTTTCAATCAAGGTTACTCCCGGGAACATTTCTGAAACAAGAATATTTGTTGAGAAAAAACTTAAAGAACTTTCGCCTCATTATCTGAACCCGGTTTCAATTTTCAGTGATAAGGTGGATGCGATGTACAGATCCGACAGAAAACTGGGTACAATTTTCATTTTCTCGACTGTTTTTGCTGTACTGCTTACCTGTCTCGGGCAATACAGTCTTTCGTCATATACGACAAAAAGCAGGACAAAGGAGATGGTGATCAGGAAGGTAATGGGCTCACAGCCAACAGAAATCATGGCTTTGCTTGCTTTTGAAATGGCCCAATTGATATTTGTGTCTCTCTTTTTTGCTGTCCCGATCGCATATATATCAATGACCAAATGGCTACAGAATTTTGCATATCATGTAAATATCGGGACCGGAGTTTACATTTATTCACTTCTGATTTCATTATCTATCTCAGCAATAGCCATCAGCTACCACGTGATAAGGCTGTCAAGGGTGAACCCCGCTGAAATGACAAGATATGAATAACCGCTATTATGTTACTATTTTTATATCTCCGGAAATTAAAACTGAAACATGAAAACGATAGGATTAGTTGGTGGCACAGGGTGGATATCAAGCGCCGAATATTATAAAATTATCAATGTGGAGACCAACAGAAGACTGGGTGGTCTGGAGTTCTCAAGGTGCATTCTCTTCTCGTTGAATTACGGCGAGATTGATTCATTTAACAGCCAAAATAATAAAGAAGGCATCTACTTGCTTATACATGACGCATCATTGAAATTAGTAAGTTCAGGGGCGGATTGTATCGTCTTATGCGCCAATACCCTCCACCAGTTTGCGGACAGACTTGAAGTGAAAATTGATGTTCCGGTAATCAATATTGCATCAGCCACAGCAGATGAGATCAGACGAAAGAACCTGGAGAAGGTTGGACTGCTTGGCACAAAACAGACTATGGAAATGGATTTCTATACTGACAAATTGAAAGAGAAAAACATTGATGTTATCGTTCCGGAGTTGAGCGACAGGGATTTTATCCAGCAGACAATTTCTACCGAGCTGCTGAAAGGACTGTTTTCTGATGAGTCCAGACTTCGTTTCATTGAGATATGTAATGATTTAAGAAGAAGAGGTGCAGAGGGTATTGTTCTGGGATGCACTGAAATACCGTTGCTCATTAAACAGGAAGATATCAGTATTCCACTCTTTAACACTCTTAATATTCACGCCATGGCAGCCGTTGATTTTGCCCTTAAGATATGAGAGACCTTACTTTGGAGGCCGGTACTGAATATCAGCTTCTGATTATTTCTCAATTTATCTCCCTGGGCCTCAGGCTTTCAATAATCCTGGCATCTACCCAGTAAATTGCCGATGACCCGTTACCCGGCAGTGATTTGGTACCAATAATGTCTCTGAGGGTCGTCCCGCTGGTGACCTGCAACCTGTCCGGGTCTATTCTTGAAGAGCTGAAAAAGAGGTATTTGCCGTCAGGGGAAACATATGCAGAGTTGGCATTATCACCCGGGGCATTTATGTCAGGTCCGAACCTGATCAGACTACTCCAGCTTCCATCAGAAGATTTGAAGGATATGTAATAGTCCTGGTCAATGTTTGTTGAGTCAATACCCAAGGCGCAGGTGATCAGGAAATCTTCTTTTGGCGAGATAAAGGCATTGAACAAAATACCTTTTTCCGGTATATCAAAGTTCAGAATTTCAGGGGCCAGATACCTCCCATTTTCAAATACTGATCTGTAAATTCCTGATTTGCCGGCCTTAGTCATTCTTGTAAAATACAATATATTTTCATTTGTTACCGAAGGAAAAAACTCGTTATTTTCAGAACTGACCGGCTCATTTACCATCTCCGGTTCACCCCATCCAGTATCCGTTCGGGTCATCATCCATATCTTCTGGTAAAACCATCCTGATTTTGGCTCCATGCCTTGAGGCGGACGGCCTGACAGAAAAAAGAACCTTTTACCGTCAGGAGTGATATGAGGCTCAAAGTCGAAAAATCCTTTCCCGGAAAATGGTGCAATTACCGGTTCTGTCCACCTGTTGTTGACCAGTTTAGTCACAAAAACAGCCGTCACCGCCGGATCTGAAATACAGAAGTAGATCTCATTACCGTCATTGATCATTGAGATATCCCTGGTATATAATCCTGTACTCACAATTCCGGGAGCAAAAACAACGGGTTGTATTCCCGGAGGGGTTTGCCCGAGATAAGGGCCACTGAGAATTGGGAACTGTACAACCGAAATACTATGGCCATTTTTCTGTGAGAAAGAACAGGTTGCTGTCATAGCAAGCAAGAATAAAACTACCAATGCACTTCTCATTTCCAATTAATTTAGATTGTCTTAATCATCTCAAATTGTTTCCCCTTAAGGGAGATCATGTTTGATTCCAGGAATCCTGTTAATGATTCACAATCAACCTGGGTATTTATGGCTTTGATGTTGTTATGTAAATTTGATTTTAATGCCTGCCCGAGCAAAGCTGAAGCAATTCCCTTTCTTCTGTAGTTCTGGTTTACAGCAAGTTGGGCTATATCTCCTGATTCAGGGTCAAAAATGCAGTAGCCTGCAAATTTCTGCTTAAGAAATGCGCCCTCCATTATAAATCCTTCCGGGTTCCTTGCAATGGCTTCAAAGGAGTTTTGCCATGATGGCATGAAATCCCAGCATTCAGTCATATCTTCATGCCAGGATAAATCAACCGGTTTAATATGGAAATCCGGGATTATGCATTTTCCTTTAAGTTTGACAGCTTCATTTCTCTGCACAAAATAGTTGAACTCCCTGCTTACATTAAATCCGATTTTCTGATACACATTTACTGCCGGTGTATTATGCTGCAATACTTCAAGGAGATATTGTGAGACCCCGGCTTTTTTCAGAAATGGAATTGAATGAGTGAATATTCTTGTAGCCAAACCCTTGCCCCTGTAATCCTTTACAGTACCTGTACCTGTATCATATGCCGTTTTAAGACTATTAAACAAACCTATTCCATTGAAAGTGAAAGCAACCATTTTATCTTCAATAAAGGCGCCAAACGACAGTTCAGGAACAAATCCCCGGCGAATTAACAGGGTATGCAATTCATCTTTATTAAGCTGCATCTCATAATCTCTGAAAGCTTCATTAAAGACATCGAACAATGAGTCAAAGCTCATCTTCTCAAGTGACTTTATCATTTCCATTCTGATTATTTTTTAAGTGTCACCAGATTTCCGGAAGCCTGTACTAATCTTTCGCAAAAGAAAAATGCATCTGCATGATAACCCATCGCCCTTCTCTCTTTTCAAGCACTCCCGTCCAGCGGGTATTCATCCAACATGCCGGTTGTCCCTTCCATTCATTAATATCATCAAGGATACAATAGAACCAGGCAACATCTCCTTTTTCCGACAGGTTTATTGTCAGATCCCGGATATCGTATCTCACAGCTTTGAAATCAGGGTTTCCCCAGAAGGTCTCATTCTTTTTGAACTGAGAAAAACCTCTTATTATTCCGGGATTCGGGTCTACCTCAATGTAGTTTGAATCATTGGCAATAGTGCTGTAGAGAAGGGCAAAGTCCTTGTTCTTCGCCCAGCCAATAGAGTTATGTATTGCTGATCTGACAAGGTCCATTTCTGCCTGCCTGTTCAGCACATCAGTTTTATTCTCTTTGCATGATTCAGAAAACATACTTAAAATGAGCAAAGGGATAACAGCTTTAAGAATATTTGCCTTCATTTCAAAAATAGTTTTAAAGAGCTAAGGTAATCCAAGTTGCGAAAACAGAGCATTTATTCATTTCTGATAATATCAACGGGATTAAGCCTGAATATCTTATTTGTTTCAAGGCTTATTGTGATAACTGTTATTGCCACTATTATCAATCCTGAATATATTAATATCGAGGCCGGGAAGTTGGTATGGTATGGGAACTGCATAAGCCACTTTGTTCCTAACCAGTACATCAGAGGGGTCACTACGGAAAATGCCAGTCCAATCCAAAGCATAAATTCCCTCAGAATGTCGAAGTAAATTTTTTGCGATGAGGCCCCGTTTACCTTCATTATTCCATGGATATGCTTTTTACTTGAGAGAGTATAGGCTGTCATCCCGTACAGTCCCAGGCAGGCAATAAGAATAGCAAACACCGTAAATATCAATACAAGGATCCCGGTAGTCTGCTCTTTGACATATTGCCTTTCAAAATCCTCATCGAGAAAGAAATAATCTTCGGCTGCATCGGGGAATAGTTCCCTGAATTTTTTTTGTGTATGTCTGAGGACATCCGATGCCATGTTCTCCCGGAATACAATGGTGATATACCTGAAATCATCTTCAATATTGAAAAAACCCATAGGTCCGATCAGCTGATTCTTCCCCCTGAAGTGATAATCCCTGAATACTCCCCTGATACGCTCCCTCCTGTCTAAAAGTGTTTTAGACAAGGCCTCTTCAGGTGAATTCCATCCAAATACTTTTACCGTTGCTTCATTTATAATTATGCCACTGTTTTCCTGTCTGCTAAGGTTGGGATCAAATGGTTCGCCTGCAACCAATTCGAGTCCGTACAGCCTTACAAAGTCATAGTCAGCCTGCATGCAGTCAAGGATCTGAGTATTTGTATTTTTTTCTCCTGAGGGCCACATCTGCCAGCCATACATCCATCTGCCAGGGACACTCGATGAAAGTGTGGTTGCAATGACAGACGGGTCATCTGCAAACGTTGCCTTTACCCTATCGCAGTTGGTGCGGGTCACTTTACCGGTTGGCAACTGAAGAACCAGTTTCTGCTCCTTGAGGAAACCCAGAGGAGAATTTCTCATGAAATTTAATTGCCTGAATATCATGAGAGTGGACATGATAAGAAGAATACTTATCATGAACTGGCAAATGACAAGCACTCTCCTGAAAGTAAGACCACTCTTACCCGGTGACTTCGCTCCTTTTAGAACATCCACAGGATTTACAGAAGAAAGCATAAAGGCAGGATATGACCCGGCCGCCAACCCGGTAAAAACAATTAAGGAGATCAGGAACA
The DNA here is from genome assembly GCA_035530535.1 of Bacteroidales bacterium. Classification (GTDB taxonomy): domain Bacteria; phylum Bacteroidota; class Bacteroidia; order Bacteroidales; family VadinHA17; genus SR-FBR-E99. The sequence goes on along the minus strand of DATKUS010000098.1, from coordinate 12,683 downwards.
GGGAAAAGTTGAGATCAAGATACGGGACCTTAAGGGTCACCTGAATAATGTTGTTTATAAAAATGAGTCCCGTCTCTACGAATGCCATTGCAATGAAGTATGCAATAAAAACTGTGAACATAGATTCTCCAAGAAACTGAAGAATCAGCTGTCTTTTTCCTGCTCCGAATGTTTTTCTTACACCCAGCTCCTTTGTCCTGTTAACGAACCTTCCTGTTGATAGGTTCATGTAATTAAAACACGTGGTAAAAAGTACAAGTATACCTATTGCAGAGATTAGGTAAAGAAAACCTTTGTTGCCAGGTGCCTCAATATTTTCATCACTGTTGGAATTCAGGTGGATCTCATTTACGGGTTCCAGAAAGCATTGTATCTCTTCACCGGTTCTTTTAAGTATCTCCCCTGCTACCAGATCAGGAAGATTGCGGACCTTCTCATCAAAAATCACAGGATCAACATTAGACTTAAGCTTAATAAAGGTAAAAAGGGAGTATCCATAAAGCATAAGCTCTTCAGGAAACTCCTCGGCCGATGCTCTCGTAGTAGCTGAGAGTAAAAAGTCAGGATGAAAGTGTGAGTTTGAGGGCATCTCCTCAATGACACCAACCACTTCAAAAATGGCCGTATCAATAGTCAATATCTTCCCCAGGGCCTGGCTTTCCCCAAAATAACGTCTTCTTGTATTTTCAGTTATGACAACAGTATTAGGCCTGTTTATCTGAGACTCCGGATCACCCTCAAGAATTTTGAATGTTAAAATTCTGAAGATGCCGGGTGTGGTAGTAAATATTCTGTTTTCCTTGAAGGCGATATCACCGTTTCTTACTGTGGACTGGCGCCAGTTATTAATCCATCCTACTGCTTCAGTTTCATCCATTTTCTCTAGAGCAATGCCAATGAAATTGGTGCAGCGTGCTCGTCTTGTTCTGTCTGAATGCTGATTGGATTCCTCCTCAACTCTGAAAATCCGGTCATTATCCCTGTGAAAATTATCATAACTTGATTCAAACCTGACATAGATGAATATTATAATACAGATTGCCAGTCCTATTGATAATCCAAGGATATTTACCAGGGAAATATTACCCGCTTTTCTCGATATCCTGAATGCTATCCTGAAATAATGTCTGATCATAATCAAATATATTAGTTTTGCTTCGGCTAATTGCAATCCTCATGCCATCTTATTTATGTTACTGTATATCTGATATATACAAAGCTTAACATAAATATTCATTACATAAATATGTTCATTTATCGACAATTATGTCGTATATTGAACACTTTATCCTAATTTTACTGAAACTAACATTCAATGAAAAAAGAGGGTCACATATTGATTGTTGATGATAATGAAGACCTGTTGAAGTCCATGGTGCAACTTCTAAAGGCCGAATTTGAGAGAATTGATACCCTGAAAAATCCTAAGACAATCCCGTCATACCTCAGTTCAGACAAACCGGATATCATTCTTCTTGATATGAACTTCTCCCCCGGGCAACAGACGGGCAATGAAGGCATTTTCTGGCTTAAGGAGATACTTAAAGCTGACAGGCACGCGGTTGTCTATCTTATTACAGCCTACGGAGATACGGAACTTGCCGTAAAAGCCATAAAAGAAGGCGGCACTGACTTCATAACAAAACCCTGGGATCCGGCAAAACTGATTGTTTCACTGAAGGCCGGAATCAAGTATAGGAAATCTCAGAATCAACTGGAGAAGGCCGAAGTGACAAAAAACATTCTTCAAAGCGATATTGATAATCGGTATGATCCCCTGCTTGGCTCCTCTCAAGCGATGAAAAGAGTTTATGAAATAATAAACAAGGTGGCTGCCACAGATGCCAATGTTCTTATTACCGGGGAAAACGGAACTGGCAAAGAGCTTGTTGCCAGAGAAATCCACAGACAATCAGGCAGGTCGGATAAAATATTCATTCATGTTGATCTTGGATCCATAACCTGTACACTATTTGAAAGCGAGCTTTACGGGTATGTGAAAGGAGCTTTTACTGATGCAAAATCCGACCGGCAGGGAAGATTTGAAATAGCTTCAGGCGGTACTCTTTTCCTCGATGAAATCGGGAACCTTCCCTATGATATGCAATCGAAAATCCTTTCAGCCATACAAAACAGAATAATTACCAGGGTGGGAAGCAACATTGAGATCCCGCTGGATTTCAGACTGATATCAGCTACTAACCATGATCTCCGTTCAATGATTGACAGAAACCTTTTCCGAGAGGATCTCTTCTTCAGGCTGAAAACAATCGAAATAATGATACCCCCTCTACGGGAAAGATACGGCGATATTAATCTTCTCGCTGACTATTTCTTTAGAAAGTATGCAGCAAAATATAGAAAGGAGCCTCTGAAAATTGAGAATGATGTTTACACTATACTGAATAACCACCGGTGGCCCGGAAATATCAGGGAACTGAAGCATACTATCGAGAGTACGGTAATAATGTGCAATGACCAGACTATCAGACCGGCAGACCTGAATCTTAATCCTAATTCCAGGATAGATACCCATGAAACCATATATTCCCTTGATATCATTGAAAAGGAAGCAGTAAAAAAAGCCCTTGAAAAAGCCGGAGGGAATATTTCTGATGCAGCAAAACTCCTGGCTATTTCCAGGACTACACTATATTCAAAAATTAAAAAGCATGATCTATAAGAAGTACTACTTCAGAATTGTTGTCAGGGTGGTCTTAATAGCAATGACAAGCATGCTGCTTTCATATACTCTGATACAAATTGATAAACCCTATACTATTATTGTGATTTTTTTCCTTTTTGCTTTCCAGGTATATTCCCTTATCAGGTATAACAACAGGACCAACATCGAACTGGGAAAGTTTTTCAATGCCCTGAAAGACAATGATAACACATTGAATCTTCTCCCTGAAAGCGGTAGTGGTTCCTTCATGGAACTTACCAGAGCACTTAATGAAACATTTTCGGCGCTGAAGAATGCACGACTGGAGAAAGAAAAGCAGTTCCAATTTCTCAGATTCATTTCTGATCAGGTGGGGATAGGCCTGCTTGTTCTTGACGGGGAGGGCAATACTGTACTCTATAATAATGAGGTGATCAGCACGTTTGATATTGATCAGCCAAAATCACTTTCCATAATTGAGAAAGCGGTTCCTGACCTTCCTCTCTTTTTACACAATCTGAATCCCGGGGAGAGTAAAATTTTCAAATCAGTAAGATTGCATAAGAAGATTCTGCTGGTACGGTCTGCTGAATTTACTCTTGGAAGGGAAAATCTCCGGTTATTTATATTCCAGGATTTTAAAAAGGAAATCGAGGATACGGAAATCCAGACCTGGCATAAAATGATAAGAGTACTCTCACATGAAATCATGAATTCTGTTACTCCTGTTATTAACCTCGCCATTGCCAGCAGGAACAGCCTTGAAAGAATAAAAAACTTTGAAACCTCCAAAAAAGAATCCATTGAGCACTTGAATGATATCAGTCTGAATACCGAAATCATCGGGGCTCGAATGGTGGCACTGTCTGATTTTGTTACCAGATATAAAAATGCTTCAGCCATTCCTGTACCCGAAAAAGATACCATTGATATTAATGGTCTCATAAGGCATGTGCTGTACCTGTTGAAAGATGATATTGAAAGCTTAAGCATCAAGGTGAATATTGATATCCATCAAGAGGGACTGGCTATTAATGGAGACAAAAACATGATTGAACAGGTCATGATCAACCTTGTCAAAAATTCAATACAGGCAATGGAAAGATCTGAAAAGAAGGAGATAAATATTGAATGCTATATAAAATCTCATAAAACGGTAATTGTCATTACTGATAGCGGGGAAGGTATTTCGAAAGAGAATATGGAAAGGGTGTTTCTTCCATTCTTTACGACCCGCGAGAATGGTTCAGGGATCGGATTAAGCCTTTCACGTCAGATTATCAGGATTCATGGAGGCACTCTCGACATGTGGTCAGAGCCTGGCGTTGGCACTAAAGCTGAAATATCTCTGTAACTTATTTCGGGCTCAGGTTTTTGAAATATTATAATCCATAGCCTTTTATCTTATTATATAAAGTCTGCCGTGTAATCCCAAGTTTACCGGCGGCAACGCTGATATTATTATTGCACCTTCTAAGGCTGTCTGCAATCATTTTCTTCTCCATCTCTTCCAGGGTCATCTCTGTATGCAATGGTCTCCCCTGGGCAGGATTGAATATAAAATCGGAGGGTTTCAGGAGGTCGGAGTCACTCATTATTACAGCTTTTTCAATTGCATGCTGTAGCTCCCTCACATTACCGGGCCAGTCGTGGTTTGCCAGCTTTTCCAGGGCTGGTGTGCTGATCCTCATCTGTCCCTTCCCATATCTCTCACTGTTGACCCTCAGAAAGTGATTCGCCAGTATCGGTATATCATCAACCCTGTCACGAAGAGGAGGCACTTCAATCATTATGGTATTTATCCTGTAGAGAAGGTCCTCACGGAATCTCCCTTCACTGACCATCTGCTGGAGATCACAGTTGGTAGCGCAAATTAACCTGATGTTTATCGGAATTTGTTTATTGGAGCCTACCCTGACAATATACCTGTTCTGGAGTACGCTCAGCAGCTTCGCCTGTGACTGCAGTGAGAGGTTTCCGATTTCGTCAAGAAACATTGTGCCGTTCTGCGCAGCCTCAAACTTTCCTTTCCTGTCCTCACTGGCATCCGTGAAAGCACCCCTCACATGACCGAACAGTTCTCCCTCAAAGAGAGTCTCAGTGACTGAGCCCATGTCAACGCTCACCATCAGCTCCCCTGCCCTTTTTGAGAGGTTATGTATCTCCCTGGCAACAAGCTCCTTGCCTGTTCCATTTTCTCCGGTAATCAGCACATTGGCGTCAGTTCCCGCAACTTTTCCGACAATATTCATCACATTGATCATGGTCGGAGAGGCACCGGGAACAATCTTTTCAATGCCTTTATTGATCTCACGCTTTAAAAGCAGATTATCTTTCATAAGAGCATTTGTCTCAAGCCTTGAGCTGCGGAGTTTCCATGCCGTATTGACTGTTGCAAGAAGTCTCGCTTTGTCCCATGGCTTAAGAAGGAAATCCACTGCTCCCTCCTTTATTGCTTTTACTGCCAGTTCAATATCACTTGATGCCGTGACAATGATAACACTTATACTACTGTCATGCCTGTAGATCTCTCTCATCCAGAAAAGCCCTTCATTTCCATTATGAACTGAGGCTTTGAAATTCATATCCAGAATGACAACATCAATGTCATTCTTGCTTAAAATACCGGGTATCCTGTTTGGGTCCGTGATCGTGATGACCTTTTCAAACTCGACCCGCATTATCATTTCCAGGGCTTTAAGAAGCCCTTTGTCCTCATCAACTATAAGAATGTTACCACTATTCATCCCGGATTTTTATCAAAAGACGGTAAAAATTTTAAATTGTGTCAAAATAATAGACATTTTTTTGCCAGGAGTTTTCATTCGGTATTAATCGACTAGTCAATCAGATATTTAACTAGGCGCAAACGCATCAGGAAGATAATTTCAACGTTTTTGGGATGTACAAAGTTTCAAATGAGGTTGTTATCATCAAAATTTGCGTACACTCATTTTTCTGTGTCATGTTAAAGAAATACTTTACCCTTTTATGGCGAAAAGCCGGAAGAAACAAAGTATTTGGGTTGTTGCTGCAATAATCATTGGATCGCCATTTGCTGTCATTGTAATGAGAAAATGGCTTATGAACTTTGCCTATGACGCAAATATCACATTGTGGCTGATCGTGCTGTCAGCTTTGATACTCCTTTCCGTATCGATGTTCACAATTATATTCCACATTGTCAGAGTTGCAAGGACAAACCCGGTAAATGCTCTGAAATATGAGTAAGAGTTTAATTGTCAATTAACCGCCGGAAAGACTTTATTCACAATAATATTAATAATGCTGCTCCAGTGCTCACTTGCCTTCTGCCAGTCAAGATTTGCAGTACTGCAAGATGCTGTAACAACTAGTTCCTGGTCAGGGACAATTACGATGAACTGTCCTCCCCACCCCATGGCAAAATAATATTTTTGGGCCCCTGTTGAATTAATCCATATCTGATACCCATATTCAGGGCCGTAAGGGATGTCATTATTTGTGGTGATATGTGTTGTGGTCATCGCCGTTATCCAGCTTTCCGGGACTACCTGAGAGCCTTTGTACCGACCATGGTTCAGGATCAGATTCCCGATTTTTACCATATCATAAGGTGAGATTCTCAGGTTTGATGCACCGCTGGGATAACCGCGGTCATCTTTGCTCCAGATGATATTCGTTATCCCCAATGGTGTAAACAGATTCTCCATGGCAAAATCAAGGGTATTAATCCCGCTGGCCTCAGTGATAATTACAGAAAGAAGGTACGATGCTCCATCACTATAATTGAAAGTAGTGCCGGGAAGCGATACCAGCGGAAGATCGAGAATATATTGAAGATGATCGGGCATAGCAGCAAATGTGTCATAAAGACTCTCGGGTTTCGTCCCGTTCCAGGCATGCCCAAAGGTCATTTTGAGCATCTGCTCAATCGTGATATTTGCTTTAATCTCATCCGGGAAATTCACAATGCCTGTGAGGTACTTGCTAATCGGATCATTAATATCTTCAATGTAGCCCTTATCCAGTGCCAGGCCTATAAGCAAGGAGGTAACGGTTTTTGTGACAGACATTACTGATCTGATGCTATCACTCCTGTAACCATTGTAATATTCCTCTGCCACAATAATACCATCACGACATACGACAAGGCTTGCAATTCCATCGATATTTTTTATTGCATCAAATGCCTCTCCCAGTTGAGCCTCATCAATATCATGCTCGCCTGCAAGTGGAAACCTGATTGGCGGGTCTTGGCTGCAACCTTCGCCAATAAATAATGATAAAGCGGCCAGCAGGATGGGTAAATAAACCATTTGCTTCATGATTATTCACTTTTTAGATTGTTCGCAGGGCTGGCAGAGGCAGTTTTGGAAACAATTAACCCTATAGTAATAATTGTCATTGCCAGCGTGATCATGAACGGTATTATGAAGTTCCATACTGAAATCTCCATTCTTACCTCGAAAGTTTCCAGCCATTGCATAAGCCAGTAATAACATGCCGGAACAGCAATAATGAATGAAACAGCGGTGATCCTGATAAAATCCCTGGAAAAGAGCATGATAATTCCTGAAACATTCGATCCCACCACCCTGCGTATGCTTATTTCTTTCACTTTCTGGAGCATCAGGAATGATGTCAGCCCGAATATACCCAGGCAGGTAACAATGATAGCCAGGAGTGCAAAGATACCAAAGACTGATCCAAGAAGTTTTTCATCCCTGTACTGTTGATCATAATAATCTTCAAGAAAGAAATAGTCAAAGGGGTTATCCGGGAAGAACTCACTAAAATTCTTTTCCGCAAGCTCAAGCACCTGTGTTTCATTGCCCGGCTGATACTTTATCATGAAAAACCCCCTTACATCACGGCCTTGAGGCATGAATCGGTAAATGTGAGGTTCAAATGCCTCTTTCGGTGATTGCTGACGATAATCCTTCACCACTCCTGCTATTGAATAAATGTTATCCCAGTAATTCACCTTCTGGTTCACGGCTTCCTCGGGCGATTCAAAACCCATCCACCGTGTGGCCGTCTCATTCAGTATGAGAGAAGCCGAATCAGAGAAGGACCTGTCGAAGTTTCTTCCGGCAACAATCTGTGCCTCAAGAAGCGGAAGATAATCGTAATCTATTCCGATGATCTGGTAATTCTTGCTTTGATCAGATCCCACCCTGAAAATACCTCCGGCATCCCATAATATCTGTCTGCCAGGCACTTCTGTCCCAACGCTGAATCTTGTAACAGTTTGACTTTTAAGTAATTCCTCCTTGAAAGTAAGGAGGCGGCTTCCGAAGGCCGCATCTCTTACACGAGGGGCCCTTACTGCCAGCACATCTGAAGTGATGATTCCCTTTTCCTGATTCATGAGAAATCGCACCTGCCTGAAGACAAGAATGGTACAGGTGATCAGGCTAATGGCCATTACAAGCTGAAACATTACCAGGACTTTTCTGATAATTATACCTCTTTTCGAATGAATATACTTACCTCTAAGGACCTCAGAGGTTGAAAAGGAGGTAAGTACAAAGACAGGATATGTACCTGAGAAAAGGATACTGCATACAAAAAGTACCATCAATGTCAGCCAGAACCAACCTTCCTTCCAAAGAACATACTCAGCAGATATGCCGGAGAACCTGCAGAATGATGACAGAGTCAGTATGATCAACAAAATGGAAAGAAGAAATGCAAAAACGTTTATAAGTATGGTTTCGGTAAAGAACTGCTTTATCAATTGCGGCCTGGCTGCTCCTGCTACTTTGCTCAGCCCAACCTCCATGGCCCTTGTAAGAGACCGTGCTGTTGTAATATTGATGTAGTTCACCCATGCTATTATCAGAATAAAAAAGGCAATAATGCTGAGAAATACAATGGTATTATGGTTCCCGTTCGCTTTAATCTCCTGCATATAGGCAGAATTCAGGTGTATCTCTTTAAGAGGCTGGACTTTGAGATCGAGAGTAAGTTTATAATACCTGAGGACCTCTCCGAAATCGCTTTCCACAAGTGCCTTCAGTTTCTCCTCGAAATCAGCAGGACTGACAGAGGGGTTAAGTATAAAGTATGTAAAAAAACCTGTATCGCCCCATGAACCCTCAATATCAGCCCCATAGTGAGTCACGAGGTTGGGCCATGAAAGCATAATATCAACATCGATATGGGAATTATCAGGAAAATCACGATAGATGCCGGTAATAACAAAGCTCATCTCCTTGTCAACGGTAATGGTCTGTCCCATCGGGTCCGTTTCACCGAAGTATTTTACCGCGTACGACTCGGAAATAAATGCACAATTAGCATCCCTGATACCAGTAGCAGGATCACCGGTGACCATTTCAATGTCAAATAGGTTAAATATCTGTGGTTCTGCAAAATACATACGCTCCTCATAGAATTTATTCTCGCCGAAAATGACAGTCGCCCTGTACCTGAAGAGTCGTGCTATTGCCTCAACCTCTGGATATAACTCCCTGATCCTGATTGCAGCCGGCGGACAGCATGATGCAAACTTTACTGACTCGCCCTCTGAACTTGAACGTTCATACCTAAGCCTGTAAATCCTGTCACTGTTCTTATGAAAAGTATCGAAGCTTCTTTCATACCTAACAAACATCATGATGAGCATAAAGGCAGTTATTCCCAGAGCAAGACCTGCAATGTTGATGAATGAGTAGAGTCTGTTTCTCAGAATGTTCCTGAGCGCTATTTTGAAGAAATAGTTTCGCATATTACGGGATCTTGCATCATTTTCACTAAAATTACGTCTTTAAAGCAGTACCGGTGGTATAAAACCAGACTGTGAAAAACCATTAAACTAACTGAAATGACAGTAAAGCTAAACCCGAACGAAGTGGTTATCAAGGCGGGTGACACTAACCAGGTTGTTGACAAGAGCACCATCAACGGCAAACTTATCGTAACCAACCAGAGGATATATTTCAAAACCCTCGGGGATGATGCTGAAAAATTCAATTTCGAGATTCTATTTGATAATATCCTGGAAGTCATATACTTTAGCAAAGGCCTTTTCTCAGCCAAGGTATTGAATGTCGTTACCAGAGATGGCAGATGCCTCAGTTTCCCTCTCAGAAACCGTGATGAATTCGGGCAACTCATCAACAGGATGTATTAGCCACCCTCCCGCTCCCATTTCGTTTTGTATTTCCACATCACTCATAGCGTAGTGAAACAACAGGATTCTTCATTGAAGCCCTGATGACCTTCGTTATAACAGTTATTAGTGTAGCTATAAAGATTATCATTGATGCCGAGATCATTATGCCTGCCTTTATTTCAATGAAATAGTCCCAAATGCTGTCAAGTAGCATCCTTGACATAAAATAACCCGAGACACTACCCAGAAGTGAGGCAACAAGGTAGTTTCTTAACATCCTTCAGCGCTTATTATTCATATTTAAGTGACTGGGCCGGGTTTACCCTGGCAGCCCTCAGAATGCGGTAGCTTATAGTAAGCAATGCTATTCCCAGGGCTATTATCAGGCCTGCAAGAAACGTCAGGAGACCCGGATCAATTCTGTAATAGAAATTCTCCAGCCATTTGCCTGCTATATAATAAATCAGTGGCCACGCAATAAGGGCTGAAACGGTTACAAGGATCATGACTTCCCTGGATATGACCAGATATATACCTGTTACTGAAGAGCCCATAGCCTTCCTTACTCCTATTTCTTTGGTCCGCTGCTCAACAGTGAATGAGGTAAGACCAAAAAGTCCAAGAGCTGCAATGAAGATTGCGAGTATGGAAAATATGACAGCCATCTGGGCATTCTGCTTCTCCTGGACGTACATCTGCTCAAAATCCTCATCAACAAAAAAATACTGTAGTGGATTATTCGTAGTAAACTCTTTCCAGACAGTCTCTATCTCGCTGATAGTCTTCGAATAGTTCTTTGCCGACAGTTTAACAGTAAGGTAACCCCATAAAACGTCGTCAGTTTTTAAACAGAAAATATAGGGCTGTATGGGATTCCGGAGTGATTCAAAATTGAAATTTCTTACAACTCCTATCACCTGTAAATAGTCCATTTTGCCGGCTTCGACGGGTCGCATAAATCGTACCTGGTCAATATCTTTCAGTTCAAATTCCCTGACGGCACTTTCATTAACAAGGCATGCATTTTGATCTGTGGTGAATGATTCATTGAAAGACCTGCCGGAAGCAAGGGTCATTTCATACGTATCCAGATAGTCATAGTCAACCAAGTTTGTCTGCATCAGGAAAGTCTCTTCTTTTCTACCCTCAAGCATATAACCGTTGTTATTGTTATTCCTTCCCGGCACTGCGGTGGAACTGGCGATGTTAATAACTCCGGGAATTTCCTTAACGGTGTCTTTAAAAGATTTTACTTTTGTTCCTAATGCCCCTGCCCGGTTAATGACAATCAACTGCTCTTTATTGAATCCTACATCTTTATTGAGCATAAATTTAATCTGTTTGTACATTATCATTGTTCCGATAATCAGGAGGATGGAGACAGAAAACTGGAAAATCACCAGTACTCTTCTGAGACGGCCGTTTTGCATGCTGTTTTTCACGCTTCCCTTAAGTACTTCATAAGGATTAAATGATGAGAGGAACAAAGCCGGATAGCTACCGGCAAGTATGCCTACCACCAGGGTGAATAAAATCAGGACAGGAATAGTATACCATTGTGCCAGCAGGCTAAGTTTCAGGCTTGCACCAAGAAGGTTATTGAAATATGGAAGTGTAACTTTGATAATAACCAAAGCCAGTATCAATGAGATAAATGAAAGGATAAATGACTCGGAGAGAAATTGTGCGATAAGCATCCCGCGTGTTGAACCGCCCACTTTCTTAATCCCCACCTCCTTGGCTCTTCTGGATGACTGTGCTGTAGAGAGGTTCATAAAGTTAATGGCTGCTATCAATACTATCAGGATGGCTATGCTTCCGAATATCTTCAGATACTTCGGATCACTGGCCTCCCTGAACTCCTGCTGAATTGACGGATCAAGATGTATATCAGTAAGTTTCTGGAGATAAAATCTGTATTTGTTTCCCTGAGCTAAGAAATCATCAATAGTTACACCCAGGTATTGCTGTAGCTGCGGTCCCACGTACTTAACAAGCAGATCAGGGAGTTTCTCATCCACCACGATATTGCTGGAATTGGGTTTAAGCAGCAGGTATGTGCTGAAACTGTTACTTAACCATGTGGGATCCTTTGACCTGGGATTGGTCATAAATGAAGAAATGATATTAGCCTCAAAATGAGATTTTGCAGGTACGTCTCCCATCACTCCCGCTACAGTGTATCTTGTAGTGTCTGAACCTATCTTAAGCATTTTATCAATCGGGTTTTCATCACCGAAGATTTTCCGGGCAGTTGACTCGGAAAGGACCAGTTTTCTTGGAGCATTCAGGAGATTCCCGGGATCGCCCTTGAGAACAGGTATTGAAAAGAAATTGAAGAAGGAGGAATCAGCTTCAATAAAATGTTCTTCCGTAAATGTCTGGTTGTTATATTCAACTACGGTTGGGCCCCAACCGGTCATCCTGAGAAAATCCTCAATTTCCGGAAACTCCCTGGCCATGGTAGGTCCGATTACTGCCGACGTTGATGCCGCCGTCACCTCCTGACCGCCTATCTTGCCGTTTAGTATCAGTCTGAAAATGCGGTCCTTCTTGACATTGAACTTATCATAACTCGCTTCATTTATAACAAACAAGGCAATTAAAAGGCTGCATGCAATGCCTATTGAAAGGCCCAGCACGTTAATAATAATGTAGGCACGCTGTCTTTTAAAAGACCTCAGACTGTACTTAATAAGGTTGCTTAACATGGCTATTCAGGATATCTGTTACTCTTATTATTATTCAATCTTCAGAGCCTCCGCCGGGTTTATCCGGGAAGATTTAAAGGCCTGGAAACTAACGGTAAACAGTGCAATAAATAATGCACCTGCGGCGATGGCTGCAAAAACAAAAATATTTAAATCAATCCTGTAGGCAAACTGTTTCAGTAGTTTACTGACAATTATCCACCCC